>DASPZT010000316.1:0-11440 GCA_035636135.1 Candidatus Limnocylindria bacterium
GGTGCCGGTCACATCCACCCGATCCCCGGCCTTGAAGATGTCCACTTTCAGCTCCTGCCCCACGGCCAGGTCCGAATCGCCCGGGACCCGGATTTCCCGCAGGTGCCGGCGGGCCGCTACCCCGGCCTTCTTGAAGTGGCCAGCCGCGGGCTGGCGCAGTTGCTTCTCCTTCACCGCGCCAAAACCCAGCTGCACCGCCTCGTAGCCCTCTTTCGCCGTCGTCCGGCGAGCGACCACGATGCAGGGCCCAGCTTCCAGGACGGTGACCGGCAGCAGCTCTCCGGTGTCGGAGAACACCTGCGTCATCCCGATCTTCCTGGCGAGCAGACCCTTGGTAGCCACTAGAGCTTGATCTCGATGTTGACCCCGGAGGGCAGGTTCAACCGCATCAGGGCATCGACCACTTTGGGGTTGGGATCCAGGATGTCGATGATGCGCTTGTGGGTACGCATCTCGAACTGCTCCCGCGAGTCCTTATCGATGAACGGTCCGCGGATCACCGTCCACCGGTTGGTCTCGGTGGGCAGCGGAATGGGGCCGGCCGTGGATGCGTTGGTCCGCCGGGCGGTTTCCACGATCTTTTCGGCCGCCTGGTCCAGCACCCGGTGGTCGTAGGCCTTCAGCCTGATACGGATTTTCTGTGCCAACTAACCCTCTCTTACTTGGTCACCTTGGTGGCCACCCCGGCGCCCACCGTCTTGCCGCCCTCGCGGATGGCGAAGCGCATCCCCTCCTCCACCGCGATGGGGGTGATCAGGGAAATGTGCATCAGGATGTTGTCGCCGGGCATGACCATCTCGGTGCCCTCCGGCAGCACCACCTCGCCAGTCACGTCGGTGGTCCGGACGTAGAACTGCGGGCGGTAGCCCTTGAAGAAGGGCGTGTGCCGGCCGCCTTCATCCTTGGTCAGGACGTAGACCTGGGCGTCGAACTCGGTGTGCGGCTTGATCGAGCCGGGCTTGGCCAGCACCTGGCCGCGCTCCACCTCTTCGCGCTTGGTGCCGCGCAGCAGGCAGCCGACGTTGTCCCCGGCCTGCCCCGAATCGAGCAGCTTATGGAACATCTCCACCCCGGTCACCACCGTCTTCTTGGTGTCGTGGATACCCACGATCTCCACCTCTTCGTTGACCTTGACCTGCCCGCGCTCGATCCGGCCGGTCACCACCGTGCCGCGGCCTTCGATCGAGAACACGTCCTCGATCGGCATCATGAAGGGCTTCTCCAGGTCGCGCTGGGGCACCGGGATGTAGGTGTCGACCGCGTCCATCAGCTGGCGGATGCTGTCCTCATACTGGGCGTCCCCCTCGAGCGCCTTGAGCGCCGAGACCTTCACCACCGGGATGTCGTCCCCCGGGAACTCGTACCGGGACAGCAGCTCCCGGACCTCCAGCTCGACCAGCTCCAGGATCTCCTGGTCGTCGACCGCGTCGACCTTGTTGAGGGCGACCACGATCCGCGGCACGCCGACCTGGCGAGCCAGCAGGATGTGCTCCCGGGTCTGGGGCATGGGCCCGTCGGTGGCGGCCACCACCAGGATGGCGCCGTCCATCTGGGCGGCGCCCGTGATCATGTTCTTGATGTAGTCGGCGTGGCCGGGGCAATCCACGTGGGCGTAGTGCCGCTTGTCCGTCTCGTACTCCACGTGCGACGCCGCGATCGTGATCCCGCGGGCCTTCTCCTCCGGGGCGTTGTCGATGGAGTCGAAGGAGCGGAATTCGGCCAGCCCCTTCTTGGCCAGCACCTTCGTGATGGCAGCCGTGAGCGTGGTCTTGCCATGGTCGATGTGCCCGATGGTGCCGACGTTGACGTGGGGCTTACTCCGGTCGAACTTCTTCTTTGCCATTCGTGTCTCCTTGTCTACCTCCGCTCCTTGAAAATGGGTTCAGGCCTTGGCTTTGGCCACGATCTCTTCTGATATCGACTTCGGAACGTCCTGGTAATGGTGGAACTCCATGCTGTAGGTCGCTCGGCCCTGGGTGCGGGAGCGCAGCTCGGTCGCGTACCCGAACATGTTGCCCAGCGGCACGTAGGCTCGGATCACCTGCATGGTGGCCCGCCCCTCCATCCCCAGGATGGACCCGCGCCGCGCGCTCAGGTCGCCCAGGATGTCGCCCATGAACTCTTCGGGCATCACCACTTCGACTTTCATGATCGGCTCGAGCAGCACCGGCTGGGCCTTCTGCATGCCGTTCTTGGCCGCCATCGAGCCGGCGATGGTGAACGCCATCTCGTTGGAGTCGACCTCGTGGTAGGAGCCGTCCACCAGGGTGGCCTTGACGTCGACCACCGGGAAGCCGGCCAGCACGCCGTTGTTCAGGGCCTCGATGATGCCCTTCTCCACGGCGCCGTGGTACTCCTTGGGGATGGAGCCCCCCACGATCTTGTCCACGAACTCGAAGCCCTTGCCCGGCTCATTCGACTCGATGTCGATCTCGGCGTGGCCGTACTGGCCGCGGCCGCCGGATTGCCGGATGAATCGCCCAACGCCGTGCGCCTTGCGCTTGATGGTCTCCCGGTAGGCGACCTGCGGCTTGCCCACGTTGGCGTCCACTGCGAACTCGCGCAGCATGCGGTCGACGATGATCTCCAGGTGCAACTCGCCCATGCCCGAGATGATGGTCTGGGCGGTCTCCTCGTCGGTGCGCACCTTGAAGGTGGGATCCTCTTCGGCCAGCTTGGCCAGCGCCTGGCCCATCTTCTCCTGGTCGGCCTTGGTGCGCGGCTCGATGGCCACGCTGATCACCGGCTCCGGGAAGATGATGTTTTCCAGCAGGATCGGGTTGTCCTCGTCGGCCAGGGTGTCCCCGGTGGTGGTCTGCTTCAGCCCGATGGCCGCCGCGATGTCGCCGGCGAAGACCTCCGGGATCTCCTCCCGGTGGTTGGCATGCATCTGCAGGATGCGGCCCACCCGCTCCTTGGTGCCGCGGGTGGCGTTCCAGACGTAGGAGCCGGACTTGAGCGTGCCGGCATATACCCGGAAGAAGGTCAGCTTGCCGACGTACGGGTCGGTCGCGATCTTGAAGGCCAGGCCGGCGAAGGGCTGGTTGTCCGCGGGCTTGCGCCGCTCCGGGGCGTTGTTCTTGGGATTGATGCCCTCCACCCCCAGCTTGTCCAGGGGGGACGGCAGGAAGTCGACGATGGCGTCCAGCATCGGCTGGATGCCGCGGTTGCGCAGGGCGGCGCCGGCCAGGACCGGGACGAACCGGTTGGACACGGTGCCCTTGCGGATGGCAGCCTTGATCTCGGCGGCGCTGATCGGCTTGTCGTCCAGGTACTTCTGGAGCAAGACGTCATCGAACTCGGCCACCGCCTCCAGCAGCGCCTTGTGGTACTGCTCCACTTGCTCCCGCATGGCCTCCGGGATGGCCTCGCTCTCGATCTTGGTGCCCAGGTCGTCGGTGTAGGTGATGGCCACCTTATTGACCAGGTCCACCACGCCCTCGAAGGTGTCTTCCACCCCGATGGGCAGCTGGATGGGGACCGCATTGGCGCCCAGGCGCTCCCGGATCGACTTGTACGAGGCGAAGAAATCGGCCCCCACCCGGTCCATCTTGTTAATGAAGGCGAGCCGGGGGACCTCGTAGCGATCGGCCTGCCGCCAGACCGTCTCCGACTGGGGCTCCACGCCGGCCACCGCGTCGAACACGGCGACGGCGCCGTCCAGGACGCGCAGGCTGCGCTCGACCTCAACCGTGAAATCTACGTGTCCGGGTGTGTCAATAATGTTGATCCGGTGGCCGCGCCAGGTGGCCGCGGTGGCCGCCGACGTGATGGTGATCCCGCGCTCCTGCTCCTGGACCATCCAGTCCATGGTTGCGGCCCCCTCGTGGACCTCGCCCATCTTGTGGATGCGCCCGGTATAGAAGAGGACGCGTTCGGTCGTGGTCGTCTTCCCGGCATCGATGTGCGCCATGATGCCGATGTTCCGAACCTTGTCGAGCGGGTAGCTACGGGCCATCTTTGTGTTTTCCGATTGTGAAACTGGCAAACTGACTCTTCCCTTCCAACCTTTGGCTTAGTACCGGAAATGGCTGAAAGCCTTGTTGCTCTCGGCCATCTTGTGGGTCTCTTCGCGGCGCTTGATGGCGCCGCCGACCCCGTTGGCGGCGTCCATCAGCTCGCCAGCCAACTTCTCTTGCATGGATTTCCCCGATCGGGTCCGGGCAAAACGCACGATCCAGCGCCGCGCCAGGGCCAGCCGGCGCTCCGGCTTGATCTCCACCGGCACCTGGTAGGTCGCGCCCCCGATCCGGCGGGGCTTGACCTCCAGCACCGGGGTGACGTTCTTGATGGCACTCTCGAAGACTTCCACCGGGTCCTTCTTGGTGGCCTTGGCGATCCGGTCGAAGGCCCCGTAGACGATGCTCTCGGCAGTGCTCCTCTTCCCCCGCTGCATGATGACGTTCATGAACTTTGCTACGCCCTCGTGTGTGTACAGGGGGTCGGGCAGGATGACACGCTTCTGGATGCGGGCTCGCCGGGGCATCAGGCCTTCTTGGCCGCCTTCTCGCGCTTGGCGCCGTACTTGGAGCGGCTCTGCTTGCGGTTCTTGGCGCCGGCCGTGTCCAGGGTGCCGCGGACGATGTGGTACCGGACACCAGGCAGGTCCTTGACCCGGCCGCCCCGGATCAGGACCACCGAGTGTTCCTGCAGGTTGTGCCCGATCCCCGGGATGTAGGCGGTCACCTCCGCTCGGGAGGTCAGGCGGACGCGGGCTACCTTCCGGAGGGCCGAGTTCGGCTTCTTGGGGGTGGTCGTGTAGACGCGCACGCAGACGCCGCGCCGCTGGGGCGACCCCTGCAGCGCCGGCGCCTTGGTCTTCTTGACCAGAGGCTTGCGGCCACGTCGGACCAACTGGGAAATGGTAGGCATGCGTTATCAATGCGCCTTTTGGGCGCGAACGAGTAGTTTAGGCGCTGGCGCCCGCCGGTGTCAACCTTAGCCCGGATTTGCTCCTACGCCGCTTTTGGGAGCCGCGCCGCAGCCAGAAAGCCGCTCAGGACCCGCTTCCCCACGGCGGCCCGGTGGCTCGCCCCGCTCAAGATCGCGAGGAAGACGAGGTCCGCTACGTAGTTGTCATTGAACAATCGCCCGGTGAACAGGAAGGCCGCCAGCACGATCGTTCCCCAGGCTAGCACCGTCGGCAGCACGGGCCGGGCCAGCACCCGGCGGACGCCGAGCGCCAGGAGCGGGACGCCAACCGCGGCCTCCACCAGGCCGAAGGGAAAGCGGGCGTCCGGTCCCGGAAGCACGTGGAGCGCCACCAGTAGGCTGGACAGGCCGTACCCCTGGATGGGAAAACTGCGCGGGTCGGTGCCGGCCACGACTGAGACCGTGTCATCCCAGTACGCGGCCGGGTTCCACCACAAGAAGGGGGCGGCGGACGCCACGAGGGGGAGCAGCAGGACGGCCAGCCCGAAACCCAGCTGCCAGGCCGACCAGCCCTCCCGCTGGCGGCCGCGAACCAGCATCACCGCCAGGAGCAGCACAAAAAAGAGGGCGAAGGGCTTGAAGGCCAGCGCCAGGCCAACCCCGGCGCAGGCCACCACCGGCCAGCTGCGCTCCCACGCCAGCACGGCGCCCACCAGCGCTCCCAGAAAGAGGATGTCGTTCCTCCCCTGCGGCAGGTAAAAGAAGGGGTCGAGGAAGAGCGCGACCAGGCACAAGTAGCGCCATTCCCACCGCCAGGGCAGGCGCACGATGCCCCAGGCCGCCAGGCCGGCCGTGACCAGAAAGACCAGGCGGACATCGAAGGCAAGCCCCAACGCCTGGGCGGCGGCGAAGAAGGGAAGCGGGAGCAGGAAGGTGAGCGGCGGGTACACGTAATGGAAGAGCGAGGGATGGAGGGACGCGTTCACGTACCAGTGCCAGCGGCGCATGCTGGTCTGGGCGTAGTCGAGCCCGTAGGGGTCGTGGTTGGTGAGCAGCGCCCGCATGGCCTCCTCCGTCTGGTAGGCGCCGTCGTGCATCAGGATGGGAAGCCCGGTCTTGAGCCGATAGGCGATCAAGGCCATGGCCGGGACCAGGACGGCGAAGCCGACCAACACCCCGAGGGCCGCCATCTGGCAGCGCCCGCGGCGCAGCATGAACACGGCGCCGGCCAGGCCGAGCCCGGTCAGGAGCGTGATCACCGCCCCGGGGAGCGGTCCGATGAAGAGGCCGGTGCCAAACCAGAGCGCATTGGAAGCCAGGGTCACGCCGCCGAAAAGCAAGACGGCCGGGAACGGGCGGAATGCCAGGAGGCGAATCAGCCGCCGGAGCCGCCACCAGGCGAGCCTCACGGCTGCAGCACCCGCAGCCTGCCGATGAACCCGGCCCCCATCAGCTCCAGGCCGAGCAGCAGGTGGGTGTCGTGGAAGTACCGGCTGACGAAGAGTACCGATACCGCGGTGAGGCCACTGAAGATCAGGACGTCGGGGAGCTGCCGGTGGGCGCGAATCCACACGTAGCCAAAGACCCAGAGGGCAATCCCCACCACGGACTCGATGGGCGCGAACGGAAACGAATCCCGGGAACCGTGAATGACGCCCGCCGACAGCAGCAGTGCCGACAACCCGAACCCGTTGATGGGGTAGGCATCGGCACCGCCGCCGGTGACGAACACGACCGTGTCCTGGATGAAGGCGTGCGGGTTCCAGAGCACAAAGGGCAGTAGCACCGCCACGAGCGCGGCCATGCCACTCGCCGCGGAGCGCGCCACGACTGACAGGGAAGCTCCCCGGGCCAGCGCCCACCAGACGATGAATGGCGCGGCCAGCAGGGCATGCTGCTTGGTGGCCACCGCCAGGCCCAGCACCAGCCCCATGAGGAGGAACCGCTGGCGCTGGGCCGCCACCAGGGCCCCCAGGAGCAGCGCCACCATGGCCAGGTCGTTGTCTCCCAGGACGGCGACCAGGCTGTGGCCCGGCACCAGGAAAAATGCGACCGCGGCGGCGCCGCCCGCGGTCCCCGGCAGCAGCTGCCGAAGCAGGATCCAAATCGCCACACCCGCCAGCAGCAGGAAGACCCGCTGGTCCCACCAGTGCAGGAGCGTTTGCGAAAGCGCCTGGAGGGGCAACGGCAGGAGGAACTGCCCTGGCCAGAAGACGGTGTGATGGAGAGCCGGGTTGGGAAAGGGCTCGGCCCACGGGGTGCGGCCGAGACCGAGGGCCGCGTAGTCTGCCCCGTACGGATCCGTCCCGCGGAGGAGCAGGTCGCCGGCCTGCTGGGTCTGGAGCGCACCATCGCCGATCAGGGCCACCGGTGACGGGACGAAGTGCAACCGGGCGATCGCGGTGATGATCGGCCCGGCATACAGAGAGGCCGCCACCAGGGGGGCTACCAGCTCGCGCCCGTCGAGCCAGACCACGCCGAGCCCGGCAGCCAGGAGGGTGAGCCCGAGCCAGGTTGCGCTCCACACCGGCGGCCATGACCAGACCCGCACGATCTGCCAGTCGACGTAGGCCGTGGGCACGGCCAGGACCAGCAGGAGGAGCATGTCCGCCCGCCGCCGCAGCCCGTCCGTGGCCGGCCGTGGTTGAGGCGAGACGGGTCTGGCAAGGGCAGCCGACACGAACCTGTAACGGACCGGCCGTACAATTCGTGCAATGGCCGAGCAGGGGCAGGGGGCCGCCAAGCGGCGGAGCGCGGTCATGACCGAAGGACCCGCCCGCGCCGGGGCACGCGCCATGTTGCGCGCCATCGGGTTCAGCCGGGAAGACCTGGCCAAACCCATCATCGGCGTGGGCCACAGCTGGATCGAGACCATGCCCTGCAACTTCACCCACCGCCAGCTGGCGGAGCGGGTGAAGGCCGGCGTCCGGGCGGCCGGCGGCACGCCCATGGAGTTCAACACCATCGCCATCTCGGATGGGGTCTCGATGGGCACCGACGGGATGCGCGCGTCGCTGGTCAGCCGTGAGGTGATCGCCGACTCCATCGAGCTGGTGGCGCGCGGCCACTCCTTCGATGCGTTGGTCATGATCGTGGGCTGCGACAAAACCATCCCAGCGGCCGCCATGGCCCTCGCCCGGCTGAACATCCCCGGCCTGATCCTCTACAGCGGCACCATCGGACCGGGGAGGCACAACGGGCACGACATCACCCTGCAGGACGTGTTCGAGGCGGTCGGCGCGCGAGCCGCGGGCCGGATCAGCGACACCGAGCTGCGCCAGATCGAAGAGCACGCCTGCCCCGGCGCAGGTGCTTGTGGCGGGCAGTTCACCGCCAACACGATGGCCACCGCCATGGAATTCCTCGGTATCAGCCCGGCCGGGATGAACGAGATCCCCGCGCTCGACGCCAAGAAGCCGGACGCGGCCTACCGGGCGGGCCAGCTGGTCATGGACCTGCTTGACCAGGGAGTCACGCCCCGGTCCGTGATCACCCGCGCCTCGATCGAAAACGCGGTGGCGTCCGTGGCCGGCACCGGCGGGTCAACCAACGGCGTGCTTCACTTGCTGGCCATCGCGCGCGAGGCCGGCGTGCCACTGACTCTTGATGACTTCGACCGGATCGCGGCCCGCACTCCCATCGTGGCCAGCCTCAAGCCCGGTGGCGAGTACGTGGCGAGCGACCTCTACGCGGCGGGTGGGATGGCCCTGGTGGCGCAGCGCCTGCTGGAGGCGAAGGTCCTGCACCCCAATGCCTGGACGGTCGACGGGCGCACCCTGGGCACCGTAGCTCGTGCGGCCGTCGAGACGCCGGGCCAGCGGGTGGTCCGCTCGGTGGCGGATCCCGTGAAGCCGACCGGTGGACTGGCCATCCTGCGAGGGAACCTGGCGCCGGATGGCTGCGTGGTCAAACTGGCCGGTCACGAGCGCCTGCACCACCGGGGGCCGGCCCGGGTGTTCGACACCGAGGAGGCGGCCTTCGACGCCGTCCGGAAGGGCGGCATCCGGGAGAACGACGTGGTGGTCATCCGCTATGAGGGTCCGGTGGGCGGACCGGGGATGCCGGAGATGCTGGCGGTCACCGGGGCCCTGGTCGGCGAGGGGCTGGGCGATACGGTGGCGCTAGTGACCGATGGCCGATTCTCGGGGGCGACGCACGGACTGATGGCCGGTCACGTGGCGCCCGAGGCGGCGAAAGGCGGACCGATTGCCGCGCTCAAGGAGGGCGACATGATCGTCTTCGACATCACCGGCCGGCAGCTGAATGTGGAGCTTTCAACCAGCGAGCTACGCAGCCGGCTGGCGGCGTGGCGGCCACCGAAGCCGCGCTACGAGACCGGCGCGCTGGCCAAGTATGCCGAGCTCGTGTCCTCGGCCAGCGAGGGCGCGGTCACCGGTCCCCGCTAATCCACGCTAGGCCGGCTTCGTCACCATCAACCAGACGACCATCACGATGATGAGGCCGCTGGCACCGCCGGCGACCCCGAATGCGCGATCCAGGCGCGCCCACCTGGACGATGCCAACCCCTCGACCTCGGCGACCCGGATGAGCCGCTGCAGGAGCGGGCCGACGATGAGGTAGAGAACCACGAGCACGATCGCGACCAGGATCACGGCCCACCGCACCCACAACAGGGCCAGCGACCAGCGCGAGGCAGCCATCCAGAGACCAGTGACGAGCAGGACGATCAAACCGGGCCGCGTGAGGAACTCGTCGAGAAACTTCGCCGTCCGAAGCGCGAACGGCAGGTGCGGCGGGCTTCGCATGGCCAGGCGAAGCCACAGGCTGGAGCCGGCGCTGCTGCCGACTGCCACGATGGCCACTAGGACGTGCACGAACTTGACCGTGAGATAGAGGGTCACGGCCTAAGAGCGAGTCGCCGCCAGGATCAGAGTGCGGACCTCGGCGATTTGCGGATCCCAGAGGTGGAGCTCGTGCTCGCGTACCCAGCGTTCGCGGTCAGCCACCAGCGCGGCCGCCTCGGCGACCTGTCCTCGCTCCGCTAAGAACTTCGCCAGCGCAAGGGCGGAATTGGTGATAGGCCAGCCGTAGTCGGTATCGCGCACCGAGTTGAGACTCCGGCGCAAGCTCGCCTCGGCCTCAGCGTCCCGCCTCTGGGCGGCCCGGATCATCCCCAGGTGGTGGTACACCTCGGAGATAGCCGTGACGTCGTCCTCGCGATACACCTCCAGAGCGCGGTTCATGAAACTCTCGGCTGAGGGCACATCGCCAAGGTCGAGCGCGGCTCGCGCCCGAAGCGCGAACAGCTCGGTCCGATTCCAGCGCTCGCCGCTCGATTCGCTGAGCGCCAGCGCCTGGTCGAGTGCGTCGGCAGCCGGTGCCGGCAGGTTCTGGTAGAACAGCGCATATGCCACGTTTCGGAGGGCGGCAACCTGCAGTTGAACCACACCGGCCTCCCGGGCCGCGTCCACGAACTGACGATAGACGTGTTCGGCGCCGCGCAGGTCGCCGGTAACCAAGAGCCTGGTCCCGCGAGGGAGATAAGCCTGCAGAGCGACGTTCCGCAGCCCGGTTTGGGCCGCCAACGCCTCTGCTTCTTCGCGGTAGCGAGCGGCGATGGCCAGGTTGCCGCGCATGGTCTCAGAACGAGCCAGCTGCATCAGGATGGTGGCCGTGGGAGCGGGATCCCCAATCCTTCGCGCCTGCTCGAGCAGCCGCTCGTTGGCCTCGATGGACTCCCGCAGACGCCCAATCCCATACAGGCGGTTGGTCCCGATATGGAGCGCTTCGACCTCGCCGGCGGCATCACCTGCTCTTCGACAGGCGTCGACGGCGCGTTGGACGACCCCGTCCAAGCCCTCAAGACTTTCCGTGCCGGTCCAGTTCGCGATCCAGGCCTCGGTCAGTCGGGCGGTGGCGACCGCCCGCGCCAGGCCTGCCTGGTCGGCGAGCCCGGCCGCCTCGGCCGCCGCCCGGGCCGCATCGGCGTAATCGCCGATCATCATCAGCCGCTGTGCCTCGATCAGGGCTAATCGAGCGCGCGACGGGAGCCCGCCGCCGTCGGGCAATAGCCCCGCAGCGACACGCGCGGTCCGAAGCGCGGCCGCGACGGTGGTTAGGTCACGCCGCGCGATCGCTCGGTCGCCCGCCGCCAGCCACCAGTCCAGGGCGCGACCGGCTCGATGCGCCAGCAACTCGGCCTCGATCCCCAACTCCATGGACAGGGTGAGCGCCCGCTCCGCATGGTGCGCGAGAATCTCGGTCAGCGGTTGCGGGTCACCCGCCTCGCGCTCCAGCACCGCTCCAAATCGGTCGTGCAGCGTCGCCCGCTCCGACTTGGTGAGCGAGGCATAGGCCGCATCGCGGATGAGCAGATGGCGGAAGCGCATCTCGTCGCCATCCCGGTCCTCTCCTACCACCAGGCCTTTGCGGCGGAGCGACTGCAGACTTGATTCCGGGTCGGTGCCGCTCACCAGCTCTCTGACCTGGGCCATTTCGAAGCGTTCACCGACAACGCTGGCCGCCTGGAGGACGCCTTTCTCGGTGTCAGGCAAGCCGTCCAACCGAGCCGCCAGCACGGCCTGGATGCTGTGGGGCACGTCGATCT
>DASPZT010000317.1:0-2519 GCA_035636135.1 Candidatus Limnocylindria bacterium
GGGTGGCACTGGTCGCCTACGCGGTCCTCCTGCTCTTTTCGAGTGCCCTTTTCAGTCTGAACGCGCTGTTGCTGAATCCTGACCTCGACCTCTTGCTGGTCACGCCCTGGCGGGTGGACACGGTGCTGGCGGCTCGGATGCTCAACCAGGTCCTGCGCATGGTGCTCCTCAGCCTGCTGTTCGTCTTCCCGCTCCTCTGCGGGCTGGGCATCGTCCTGCACCAGCCGCTCGTCCCCGTGGCATTGATCGTCCTGCTGGCCATCTTTCCGGTGATGTTCGTGATCGCCGCATCGGTGATGGTCCTGGCCATCGTCCGCTTCATTCCGCCCAGCCGCGCCCGCGAGGCCATGGCCGCCGTCGGGATCGTGTTTGCGGTGGTCATCAACCTGGCCAACTTCCTTCTCAACCCGGCCTTCTCGTCCCGTCCGCCGGGGCTCCGACCGGGCATCCCCAACCTCCCCTTGGGGACCACGCCATGGCTGCCCTTCGGCTGGGCCGGCCGCGCGGTCACCGGCGTGCTCTCGGGTGACCTCTGGGCCACCCTCGGGTGGGGCGGACTCTTCGTCGGCGTCACCCTGCTGGTCCTGGTGCTGGGCACCCGCCTCAGTGGTGTGCTGTACCTGAGTGGATGGGCGCAGGGTGCCTGGGGCGCGCCCCGACCCGCCCGCGCGCTCCCGAAAGCGGCCTCAGACCGCGCCCCTCGGCGGCGCAGTCCAGTGGTGGCCCTGGTGCTCAAGGACTGGCGCGTCCGTCGGCGCGACGTGGCCCAGCTGACCGGGCTGGCCATGCCGTTCGGGTTCTTCCTGCTGGTGCTGGCCCTCAATGGACCGCGCTTGCTGTCCAGCCTCGAACCGCTGGGGTCGGGCCCCCTGAAGGCCCTCACCGGTATCGTTCCCGTCTTGCTTATCCTGCTGTCCCTGACCACCGCCTTGGGACTCAGCGCGGTCAGCCTGGAGGGCAGAGCCATCTGGGTTTACGCCAGCTCGCCCAACTCCATGCGCAGCCTGCTGGAAGCCAAGTGCTGGGCCGCGGCCCTGCCCACCATCGCCGTCTCGCTGGTGATGGGGACGGCGCTGCAGGTGGCGATTCGCCCCGACCTGCCGTGGGCCGTGGGGGCGGTGACGCTGTTGCTGGTCCTCAGTGGCGCCCTGGCCTGCGTGATGGTCGGGCTGGGGGGCATCGTCGGCCGCTTCGACTGGACCGACGCCCGGCGGATGGTCCACCCCGTGGGCGGGCTGATCGCGCTCCTCGTGCAGTTCGGGCTGATCGTGGCCGTGGCCGGCCTGGTGCTGCTGCCGCTGCTGCTGGCCAGCATCTTCCACCAGTCGCTGCTCGGACTTTTTCTGGCCGGCGTGCTGGCCGCCAGCCTGGCCGCGGTGGTGACGGCCATCGTCGTCTTAGTCCTGGCTGAGCAACGCCTCCGCCGGCTCGAGGTCTGAACCGGCCTCACGCGCCACTCGCCGCACTTCGTGGTGGTGCCGGCAGCGGGCCTCGTAGGCGGAGGCGCCCGCCACCACGATCAAGGGATCATCCGGGGCAGCCGGTTGGCCGTCTACCAGGCGTTGGGTGCGGGTGGCCTGTCGCGACCCGCATCCGGGAAACTGGCACGAGGCCTGCAGCTTGGTGAGGCGGTCAGCCACGGCCATCAGCTGCGGCATCGGCCCGAAGGGCCGGGCCAGGAAGTCGAGGTCCAGGCCGGCCAGGATCACGTGCCGCCCCTCATTGGCTAGCTTCTGGGCCAGCTCCACGATATCGCTGGTGAAGAACTGGACTTCGTCCATTCCCACCACGCGGGTGTCGTCGCGCAGCTGGGCGCGGATCTCACCGACATCCGGCACAGCCAGGGCCGGGAACCGGATGTCGCGGTGGGAGGCCACCGCCTCCAGCGCGTAGCGGTCATCGAGGGCGGGCTTGAAGGCCTGGATCGCCGCCCCGGCAAAGCGTTCCTGGTCCAGTCGGCGGATCAGCTCCTGGGTCTTGCCGCTGAACATGCAGCCCGCGATCACCTCCAGGGTGCCGGTCGGCTCCTCGAACCAGCGCTCCTGGAACGCGAGCGGACGGGCCTCGGTGGAGTGGTGGCGGCGGCAGACCGGCAGGTAGCGGTCCTCCCCATCGGCCAGGAATCGCTGGGTCCGACTGGCGGGGTTTCGGCACCCGCGCTGGGCGCAGACGCCGTCGTCCAGTTTGACCACCAGGTCGGCGGCGCACAGCATCCGGGGCATCGGCCCGGACGGGGTGCCGGTCGCATCCAGCTCCCAGCCCGCCACCACGACGTCGATGCGCGCTCCCGTCGCCAGGTCGTCGGCCAGCCCGATCAGGTCCTCTCCGAAGCGCTGCGCCTCGTCGATGACCACCATGTCGGTGGCGGGGTCAATTGCCTCCGCAATGGCAACAATATTCCCCTCCCCTTGGGGAGGGGTAGGGGAGGGGGTATGCAGGCCACTAAACCGCTGCACACCCCGTCGCTGGCGTTCGGCCCGCTCGGCCTCCGCCTCCAGTTTCTTGGTCTTGCCCGAGTG
>DASPZT010000318.1:0-8212 GCA_035636135.1 Candidatus Limnocylindria bacterium
CTGACCAGGGCCCGATTCTCTGACCGGAGCGGGACCACATCCGCCACCGTGCCCAGGGCCACCGCGTCGATGGACGCGGCGGGGTCGAGCCGTCCGGCAAACGCCCGGCGCTCCAGCGCCACCAGGAGTTTGTACGCCACGCCGCAGGCCGCCAGTCCGTCGAATGGATACCGGCACTCGGCCTGCTTGGGATTGATCAGCGCGTCCACCGGCGGTCGCTCGCTCCCCACCTCGTGATGGTCGGTGACGATCAGCCGCAGGTCCGCCGGCCGCTGGCGCGCCACCTCGATGGAGTTGGTGCCACAGTCGCAACTAATGACCAGCCGGGCGCCGCGGCCATGGAGGTCACGCAAAGCCTCGATATTGAGCCCATAGCCTTCGCTGAACCGATTGGGGATGTAGGTGAGGACGTCGCCGCCGACGGCGCGCAAGCCGCGGGCCAGCACCGCCGCGGCGGTGACGCCGTCCGCGTCGTAGTCGCCGTAGACCGCGATCCGATCGCCCCGATCGACCGCCGCCTCAATCAGGTCGCAAGCGATCCGCATGTCCTTGAGCAGGAACGGATCGGGCGCTCCCGCCAGGTCGGTCCGCTGCCACGGCTCGAGCTGCGTCGCCTGGGTGACCCCGCGGCCGTGCAGGATCTGGCGGAACACGGGGGAGAAGGCTTCTAGCCCCGGCTGGGCGCGGAGGGGATCAGGCAGCAGCCAGTGCCGGCGTTCCTTCTTCAACCGCCGGCATTATGCGCGGCCTTCGCGACAGCTGCCTGTCAATATCCCCAGATATTTTTTGGGGTGTGGAAAGGTGCTGGAAACTTTTATTCAGGCTGCTGATTCGCTTGCGACAATCACCGGGGGCACGTTCTCCTTGGTCCAGTTCAGAAGGCCAACCACCCCGATCAAGAGGGCCGTGCCCACGAACTGGGCCGGGTAGAGCCGCTGATTGAACCCATAGGGCGCGGGCGCCGAGGCGATAAACGTGGCGGCCACTGGAAACGCCATCTCCGCGATGGTGGCCAGCGAGGCCGGGGTACTGGACAGCGCGCGGTAATAGAGGAGCAGGGCGAGGAGTCCGGGAATCAGGGCGATCCCCAGGAACGGCAGGATGTAGGAGGCCTGGTAGTTGCTGAATGCCGCCGAGCCGTTCTGCACGAACAGGATGACGATCAGGACGGGCAGTGCCAACGTGAAGCGCAGGGCGGTGGTGGTTTGGAAGGACATCGTACCCAGGACGAAGCGCCCCAGCACAGTGCCGCTGGCCCAGAGGGCTGCGGCTCCGAGCGCGAAGAGGCCGGCTTCGAGGCGCCCGTGCTGGAGGTCCGACAGGGGAGCCCTCGGGTTCTGGGCGAAGACCACCATGTATACACCCACCAGGGCGATTGCGGCGATCGGCCAGAACCACGGGCGGCGGCGCTCACCCAGGATCACCCACGCGAGCAGGATGGCGATCAACGGCTGCGTCTGCTGGAGGACAAACGTCTCAGCGAAGTGGTGGTATGAGAACGACTGGGTGAAGAGGACGGTGGCGATTGCCTGCGGCCCAATTCCGATCAGTCCGATCGCGATCCAGCCCTTTGGCCCCAGGCGGCGAATCTCGCCCCAACCCCGCAGCAGGACCACGAGGAGGAAGAGCGTGATGAGCGCGTCCTCGACCACGACGATCTGCGAGGCGGTGAGTTTGCCCAGCGGCGGAATCAGCTGGGCTCGGAAGTAGGCATCCGAGGCCCAGAGGACGGCCGCCAGCGCCACGAAGAACATGGAAAAGCGGTCGATGAATCCTCTGGTCGAGGTCTTTGCTGGTTCGCTCTTCAGCTTCGTGATTGCCATCGACGTCCGCTCCTTGGGCCGTCGGGGCAACGAATGGGACGGGCATCCGTGCCATATCCCGAGGGTCTTCTTTCATCCCGACTCTACGGTCGGCCCCGGAATCGCACCGGGTCGTGAGGCTTGAGCCTCTCGCGGGCTATACCGCCGATCGGGGATTCACACCCCTGCCCCGAAGACTTGCCGTCAAGAATAGCAGCCCGGCGGCACCATTGCCGCCAACCGATTCAGGGAATGCCGTCGACCGGCGGCTGGACTGGGCCGAGCTGATCTCCAACCACGACTCTGATGCGCTGCACCTGGTTGTTGCACATCCCCTGGGCATTCCAGCGCGTGGTCAGCGGCTGCACGTTCTTGGCCGCGTCGGTGGCCCGGCAGCACAGCTCATAGTCACCTGCCTGCGCGACCTTCCACAGGTAGCGCCATGATCGCCAGGCGAAGTCTCCACCGTCCTCTCCAAGCTCTGCATCCGCCCACGAGCGTCCGCCATCCGTGCTGACTTCAACCCGAACAACGCGCCCCTGGCCCGACCACGCCCGACCTTCCAGGATCCACTTCCCGAGGGCAAGCTGGCGCGTTCGCGTCAGGAAATCGGGGATGCCCGGCGGCACCATCAGCGAACGGGGCAGGATTCGGGTCACGGGCTCGCCCAGCTCATCCTCTGAACTGGTGACGTGATAGGCGGGCTCCTGTTGGTAGCCACGGAACGGGCGATTCACCACCGTAATCGAGCGAAGCCATTTGACGTGGGTCATCCCGTACCAGCCGGGTACCACCAGACGCAGGGGGAACCCATGTTGTGGCGGGAGTGGCTGCCCGTTGACGGCATAGGCAAGGAAGACGTCCTCGCGAGAGGCCTCCGCCAGCGTGAGACTCCGCTCGTACTGCTGCTCGATGCCACGCTGGACTCCCCGATCCAGCCCGGTGAAGACCACTTCAACCGCGTCGTCGAGAGATCCGGCAGCGTCGAGAAGCGGCCGCAGGCTGGTGCCCGTCCACTCGGCATTCCCGACGGCCTCGAACAGCCACGGTTGGCTGATCGGGCGAGGGGAGAGCTTGGCCCGGCCGTTGCCGGCGCATTCCAGGGTCACGGCCCGGGTGACCGCCGGGCGTCCCCGCAAGTCCTCGAGCGTCAAGGTGAGGGGATGGCGCACGTGCCCGCCGATGGCGAGGCGCCACGCGGCTGGATCGACCCGTGGGATGTCGAAGTGGGTCAGCAGATAGTGCAAGCCGACCGGGGTGATCGGGTACTGCAGCGCCTCCAGCGGCATCGAGTGATTCCGCGCCGCGAGCTGCAGCTCTTCGAGCGTGATATCCGGGCCGGTCGACAACTCAGGAACCGGCTCCTGCTGGACCACGGCACTCATCCGAGTCAGGCCACCATACCGCTTGGCGATCCAGCTCGCAAGCCTGGCGCCTAGTGTTTGAAGTGGCGTTCTCCGGTGAAGACCATGGCCATGCCGGCCGCGTCTGCGGCGGCGATGGCCTCCGTGTCCTTCAATGATCCGCCGGGCTGCACGATGGCCCGCACCCCCGCCGCGGCGGCGGTCGCCACCCCGTCGGGATAGGGAAAGAAGCCGTCGCTGGCCAGCGCCGTGCCCGAGGCGTCGCTGCCCGCCCGCTTGACGGCCAGCTCCACCGCCTCGACGCGGCTCATCTGACCGGCGCCGACGCCCACGGCCGCTCCGCGGTGGGCCAGCACGATGGCATTGGACCGCACGTGCTTGACCACCGTCCAGGCGAATTGCAGATCCTGCCACTCCGCCTGGCTGGGTTCGCGCTGCGTCACCACCTTTGCCTCGCCCAGGGTCCGGCCAGCCTGATCGGCAGTTTGCACCAGGAACCCGCCGCTGAGCGGACGCGCCTCCAGGGCCGGGATGGCGGGGCCGGGTCCGGGCTGCAACACGCGGAGCTTGGGCCTCTTGCTGAGCGCCTCCAGCACGCCCGGATCAAAGCCGGGGGCGACCAGCACCTCGAAGAATGTCTGGGTCACGACCGCCGCCGTCGTCGCGTCCAGTGGCCGGTTCAAGGCGACCACGCCCCCAAAGGCCGAGCGCGGGTCCCCAGCCAGCGCCTGCCGGTAGGCCCGATCCAGGCCATCGGCGACCGCGACCCCGCACGGGTTGCCGTGCTTGATGATGGCGGCGGCGGTCCCGGTGAAGTCCGAGACCAGCGCCAGGGCGGCCTGGGCATCCACCAGGTTGTTGTAGGAGAGCTCGAGGCCTTGCCACTGACGTGCCCCAGCGATACCGCCGCCTTCCAGCGTGTGGTACAGCGCCGCGGACTGGTGTGGGTTCTCGCCGTAGCGCAGGTCGCGGACCTTGTGCCCGCCCAACGTGAAGTCCGCGGGCAGGGGCACGCCGGGCCCGCCATTGCGAAGGTGCTGGCCGATGGCGGCGTCGTAGGCCGCGGTATGGGCGAACGCCACGGCCGCCAGGTGCCGCCGAAACTCGGGACGCGGGCCGCCCGGACGCTGCATCTCTTCCAGCACGGCCGGATAATCCTTCGGCCGGACGACCACGAGGACGTGGTCGTAGTTCTTGGCCGCGGCGCGCAGCAGGGCGACCCCGCCAATGTCGATGGCCTCCAGGACGCGGGCCGGTGGCTCTCCCCCCGCCACTGTCTCCTGGAAGGGATAGAGGTTAACCACCACGACGTCGATCAAGGGCAGGCCATGCTCGGCCAGCTCTTGCATGTGTCGCGGGTCATCGCGCAGCGCCAGGATGCCAGCGTGCACGTTGGGGTGCAGCGTCTTGACGCGGCCGCCCAGCAATTCGGGAAAACCGGTCAGCTCTTCCACCGAATGCACTGGCACGGTCGCCTCATGGAGCACACGCTCGGTCCCGCCGCTGGCGTACAGCGTCACCCCCATGCCGACCAGCTTCCGAGCCAGCTCCACCACGCCCTCCTTGTCGGAGACGCTGAGCAGGGCATTCACCGCGAGGGGACCAGCCGTCGCTCGGCGAGCCCACGCACCACCGCGGGCAGCAGCTCATGCTCGGCGTCACGGATCCGCCGGTGCAGGGCCTCTACCGTGTCCCCCGGGAGGACGGCGACCCGGTGCTGGGCCAGGACCGGTCCGGCGTCGACGTCGTTGGTCACCAGGTGGACGGTGCACCCCGTCTCCGAAACGCCGGCCGCCAGGGCCCGGGCGGGCGCGTCCATGGAGCCGGCGAAGGCCGGCAGCAACGATGGGTGTACGTTGATAATGCGTCCCGCGAACTGGTCGACGAAGGCCGGCGACAGGATGGCATCGTAGCCGGCACAAACGATGAGCTCGACCTGGGCGGCCGTCAGCGCGCCGGCCATGGCCAGGTCGCGCGCCTCCCGGCTGGGATAGGCCTGCCGCCGAAACACGACGTGGGCGACGCCCGACCGCCGGGCCTGCTGGAGGGCGGGGGCATCGCGGTTGGCGCAGACGAGCACCACGCCGGCGGGGAAATCGGGATTCGCGCAGGCGTGCAGCAGGGCGCCCAGGTTGCTGCCCCGACCGGAGACGAGCACCGCGACCCGAAGCTTGGTCACTCGCGGATGGTGACGCCACCGCCGGAGGTCACCGTGCCGACCTGGAAGATCTCGCCACCCAGAACCCCCAGGGCCGCGCCCACGTCCGCACCGTCGACCACTACGAGCATGCCCAGACCCATGTTGAAGGTCCGCCACAGCTCGTCGTCCGGGACGAAGGGGGCCAGGAAGTCAAAGATGGAGGGCTCGGGCCAGAGCCCCCGCACGATCTCGGCGCCCAATCCGGTGGGCAGAATCCGCGGCAGGTTGCCCACCACGCCCCCGCCAGTAATGTGGGCCAGGCCCTTGATCCGGACGACCCCGCCCAACCGCCGCACCTCCGACAGGTAGCAGCGGTGCGGCTCGAGCAACGCATCCAGCACCGACGGGCCCCCAGGGGCCACCGGCCGAGGCAGCGCCTGGCTGGGCACCACCCGACGGGCCAGGCTGTATCCGTTGGTGTGGAGGCCGCTGGACGGCAGGGTCAGGATGGCGTCACCTTCGCGGATCTGGCTGGGGTCGACCAGCTCGTCGCGCTCCGCGATCCCGACCAGGAAGCCGGCCAGGTCGAAGGTCGTGCCCGAGTAGACGTCGGGCATCTCGGCGGTCTCGCCGCCGAGCAGGGCACAGTCCACCTTCCGGCAGGCGTCCGCAATACCGGCCACGATCTCGGCCACCACGCCCGGATCCAGCCGCCCGGTGGCCACGTAGTCGAGGAAGAACAGGGGGGAAGCGCCGGTGGTGATCACGTCATTCACGCAGTGGTTCACCAGGTCCTGGCCGATCTGAAAGTAGCGGTGGTGGGCCTCCGCCAGCAGCACCTTGGTGCCGACGCCGTCGGTGCTGGCCACCAGCACCGGCTGACGGTGGCGGGCCAGGTCGAGCGCGAAGATACCGGCGAACGGCCCAATGCCCGACAGCACCGCCGGCCCGTGCGTTGCGCGGGCCAGGGGCGCGATCAACTCGACCGCCCGGTTCCCAGCGTCGATATCGACGCCCGCCTCTTTATAGGTGGGCAACTACGTCACCTCCGCCGTTTCGAGGGCCAGTTTGTCCATCTCCAGCTGCACCGGAACTGGGACCGGGTAGTCGCCGTCGAAGCAGGCCATGCAGAAGCCGCTTACGTTGGTGACCGCGCGCAGCAATCCCTGCTTGCTCAGGTAGCGAAGGGAATCGGCGCCGATCAGCGTCTCGACTTCCTGCACCGACCGCCCAGAGGCGATCAGCTCTGACCGGGAGGCGATGTCGATACCCATGAAACACGGCCACTGGATTGGCGGGCTGCTCACCCGAAAGTGCACGGCCGTCGTGCCGGCCCGGCGCAATTCCTCCACGATTTTGCGGCTGGTGGTGCCGCGCACGATCGAGTCGTCGACGAGCACGACGCGCTTGCCCTGGAGGATCTCGCGCAATGGATTGAACTTCAGCTTGATGCCGACGTGGCGCAGCCGCTCGTTGGGCTGGATAAAGGTGCGGGTGATGTAGCGGCTCTTGATCAGCCCCTCACTGAACGGGATGCCGCTCTGCTCGGCGTAGCCGACCGCGGCCGGCGTCCCCGAGTCGGGCAGCGCGATCACGATGTCGGCGTCGGCCGGCGCCTCGATGGCCAGCTGCCGGCCCATGTTGCGGCGGGCCTCATACAGGGACTGCCCCTGGAGGCGCGAATCCGGGCGAGCAAAATAAATGAATTCGAACATGCAAGTGGCCTTGCGAATCGAGGGCATCAGCTGGGAGACCACCGGCTCACCGTGGCCGAGCTGCACGGCCTCGCCCGGCTCGACCTCCCGCACGAGCTCGGCCCCCACGGTGTCCAGCGCGCAGGTCTCCGAGGCGATGATCCAGCCGCCCTCCGGCAGGCGGCCGAAGCAGAGCGGGCGGATGCCCAGCGGGTCACGGATCCCGATCAGCGTGTCCCGCGAGAGCAGCAGCAGGCAGTAGGCACCCTGCAATCGCGGCAGCGTCCGGCGCAGGACCGCCAGCAGGTCCGGGCCGGGTGTCCTGGCCAGCAGCTGGGCAATTACCTCGGTGTCGCTCGACGTCTCGAAGACGGCACCATGTTCTTCCAGGTCTCGGCGGAGGACGGCGGCATTGGTCAGGTTGCCGTTGTGCCCGAGGGCCAGGGGGCCCAGTTGGGGGTGCTCTACCACCAGCGGTTGGGCGTTGGCGATCCGGTTCGAGCCGGTGGTCGAGTAGCGGGTGTGGCCCAGCGCCAGGTGCCCGGTCAGCGCGTTGAGCGAGTCGGCGTCGAACACCTGGGCCACCAGCCCGACGTTCTTGTGCATCCGCATTTGCCGGCCGTCGCTGACGGCGATCCCCGCGCTCTCCTGCCCACGGTGTTGCAGCGCATACAGGCCAAAGTAGGTGAGGTTGGCGACGTCTTCGCCCCGGGCATCGATGCCGAACAGGCCGCAGGCTTCTTGCATGCGCTCGTCGCTGAGCCCGGATCTACCGAGCGGACCAAGCAGATTGGGATGCGGGGCGAGATGAGCCGAAGGCGGCGACGAGCACTGACCGACGCCAACCCCACTTGCAGGTGCCGTCGGCAGACTGGAGCGCATGCGTTGATGCGTGACCGAGCGCGCGGAGGAGCCAACGGACGGATCGCTCGCATCCGCGCCCAAGATGCGAGTTTGCTTCGGTGGATCCGGGCTAGGGAGTGGTGACCTTACCACGGCGTCTCCCACGCTCGGCGCAACGCCTCCAGGTCGAGCCGCACCGCGTGCCCGACCACCAGCGCTCCGCCGCCCACCACACCCAGCGCCTGTAACGGCACCCGGTGGGCGGCCATCACCTTCTGCAGCTCGGGTACCCGGCGGGCGACCACGGTGACCACCACCCGCCCGGCGGACTCGCCGAAGTAGAGGGCAGCCAGGCTGACCTGGCCGGAA
>DASPZT010000319.1:0-5325 GCA_035636135.1 Candidatus Limnocylindria bacterium
ACCAGGCCCGACTGGTGGTCCAGCTGGTCCTCCAGCTCCTCTCGTGTCACCCGTCCAGTACGCAACACGTAGATCAGAATCCCCGGATCGACCGAGCCCGCCCGGGTCCCCATCATCAGGCCCTCTAGAGGGGTCAGCCCCATCGAGGTGTCGACCGACTGGCCACGCCAGACGGCGGTGACTGAGCACCCACTCCCCAGGTGGGCCACCACCAAACCCAGCTCGGGAGACGGCTTGCCCAGCAGCGCGCCAGCTCGCTCCAGCGCCCAGGTGACAGACAGTCCGTGGAACCCGAAGCGCCGGATCCCCCACTCCTCGTACCAGCGGTACGGCACCGGGTAGACGAAGCCCGCCGGCGGCAGCCCGGCGTGGAAGGCGGTGTCGAAGGCCGCCACCTGGGGGACCGCCGGGAATGCCGATTGCGCCGCGCGGATGGTGTCGGCCGCCACCTGGTTGTGCAAGGGAGCGAACTCGGTCAGGGCCTCGATCCCGGCCAGCACCTCGGCGTCGATGCACACCGCCGTCCGAAAGCGGGTGCCGCCGTGTACCACCCGGTGGCCGACGCCGCCCACCGACTCCAGGTCGACGGTTTGTCGAAGTGCCTGGAGCACATCCTGGACGCTCCGGCGCCGAACCTCGGACCGGGTCGCGTCCGTGCCCAGGAAGACCTCGGTCCGGGCCAGGGTCTGCAGGCCGCTGATCTCCAGCACGCTGGCTTTGAGCGAGCTCGAGCCGGCGTTGAGCACCAGGACGCGCACGTGACGCTAAGCCCGAATCCACCGAAACAAACTTGCATCTTGGGCGCGGATGCGAGCGATCCGTGCGTTGGCTCCTGCGCGCGTTCGGTCACGCATCGACGGATGCGCTCCCTCGCGTGCTCGTCGCCGCCTTCGGCTCATCTCGCCCCGCATCCCAATCTGCTTCGTCCGTTCGATGGATCCGGGCTAGGCCAGTATCAGTACGGCCACACCCAGTCCCGCACGTCCGGCGCGTCCTCGCCGTGCTCGCGCGTGTACAGGCGATGCCGTAGGCGTTCGTCTTCCATGGACTGCCGGAGCCGTCCCGCTTGCTGACTCAGCCCGGGGACCCGATCGATGACGTCCATCACCAGGTGGAAGCGGTCTAGGTCGTTGAGCATCACCATGTCGAAGGGCGTGGTCGTGGTTCCCTCCTCCTTGTAGCCGCGCACGTGCAGGTTGTCGTGGCCGTGCCGGCGGTAGGTGAGCCGGTGGATCAGCCATGGATAGCCGTGGTAGGCGAAGATGATCGGGCGGTTGGTCGTGAACAGGGCATCGAACTCGGGGTCCGGCAGCCCGTGCGGATGCTCCGACGTCGGTTGCAGCTTCATCAAATCCACCACGTTGATGACGCGCACCTTGAGCTGCGGCAGGTGCTGGCGGAGGAGATCGACGGCCGCCACCGTTTCCAGGGTTGGGATATCGCCGGCGCAGGCCATCACCACCTCGGGTTCGCCGCGGTCGTCGTTGCTGGCCCAGTCCCAGATGCCGATCCCCCGGGTGCAATGCAGCACGGCATCATCCATGGCAAGGTAGTTGAGGGACGGCTGCTTGCCGGCCACGATCACGTTGATGTAGTTGTGGCTGCGCAGGCAATGGTCGGCCACCGAGAGCAGGCAGTTGGTGTCGGGCGGCAGGTAGACGCGGATGACCTCGGGCTTCTTGTTCATGACCAGGTCGATGAATCCCGGGTCCTGGTGGGTGAAGCCGTTGTGGTCCTGGCGCCAGACGTGGGAGCTGAGCAGGTAGTTGAGCGACGCGATGGGCCGCCGCCAGGGGATGGCGCGGCTGACCTGCAACCACTTGGCGTGCTGGTTGAACATGGAATCGACGATGTGGATGAACGCCTCATACGAGTTGAACAGGCCGTGGCGGCCGGTGAGCAGATACCCCTCCAGCCAGCCCTGGCACAGGTGTTCGCTCAGCACCTCCATCACGCGGCCGTCGGGCGAGAGATGATCGTCGATGGGGATGGTCTCGGCGACCCACCGCCGGTCGGTCGCCTCAAAGACGGCGTCCAGCCGGTTGGAAGCGGTCTCGTCCGCGCCCATGATCCGAAACCGGTCCCCGTTCCCCAGCACGACA
The DNA here is from genome assembly GCA_035636135.1 of Candidatus Limnocylindria bacterium. Classification (GTDB taxonomy): domain Bacteria; phylum Chloroflexota; class Dormibacteria; order CF-121; family CF-121; genus CF-121. The sequence goes on from DASPZT010000319.1 coordinate 2,103, forward strand.
TCGCGCAAGAATCCGCCCAGTACCCGGGTGGCTTCGTTGAAGGTGGTTCCCGGCTTGGGAACCTCGACCCCGTAGCCGCGGAAGTCGGGAAGCCGGAGGTCGCGCCGCAGCAGTCCCCCGTTGGCGTGCGGGTTGGCGCTCATGCGCCGGTTCCCGGTGGGCGGCAGCGCGGCCAGCTCCGGCCGCAGCCGGCCCTGCTGGTCGAACAGTTCCTCGGGGCGGTAGCTGCGCAGCCAGCCCTCCAGCATCCGCAGATGCTCGGGATTCTTCAGGTCGGTGATCGGCACCTGGTGGGCTCGCCACGTCCCCTCCACCGGCAGTCCGTCGACCTCTTTCGGACCGGTCCAGCCTTTGGGCGTCTTCAGGACGATCATCGGCCAGCGCGGCCGCTGGCGGTTGCCGCTCTGGCGCGCATCCGACTGGATGCGAGCGATGGCGTCCATCACCTCGTCCAGCTTCTCCGCCATCCGCTGATGCATCTCCATGGGCTCCTGCCCCTCGATGAAGGAGGGGGCGTAGCCGTAGCCTTCCAGCAGGAGGCGCAGCTCCTCTTCCGGGATCCGCGCCAGCAGCGTGGGATTGGCGATCTTGTAGCCGTTGAGGTGCAGGATGGGCAGCACCGCGCCGTCGTTCGCCGGGTTGAGGAACTTGTTGGAGTGCCAACTGGCCGCCAGGGGTCCGGTCTCGGCCTCGCCGTCGCCAACCACGCACACGACCAGCAGGCCGGGGTTGTCAAAGGCCGCCCCGTAGGCATGGGCCAAGGAGTAGCCGAGCTCGCCTCCCTCATGGATCGATCCTGGGGTTTCGGGCGCCGCGTGGCTCGGGATCCCGCCCGGGAACGAGAACTGGCGGAAGAGCTTGCGCAGGCCGTCGGTGTCCTGGGTGATGGCCGGGTAGACCTCGGTGTAGGTGCCCTCCAGGTAGGCGTTGGCGACCATGGCCGGGCCCCCGTGCCCCGGACCACAGATGAAGATGGCGTCCACGTTGCGCGCCTTGATCACCCGGTTCATGTGCACGTAGATGAAGTTGAGGCCGGGATCGGTTCCCCAGTGGCCCAGCAGCCGCGGCTTCACATGGTGCAGACTGAGCGGCTCGGCCAGCAGCGGGTTATCGAGCAGATAGATCTGGCCGACGGACAGGTAATTGGCGGCCCGCCAGTAGGCATCGAGGCGCTGCAGCTCATCTGCGCCCAGCGAGCCCGAGGCCGATTCGGGCGCGCCTTCGCCATCTCGGGTTGCAATTTCTTGAGCCATGGGATCCTCCACACCTGCCGAGGCAATCGGGCGGCCGTCTCTGACTACTTTGACACGCGGCCGCCCGGTTCGTTGGCAGAGGGAGACCCAAAGTTCGTATTTGTGAAAAGCGAGCTGGCTCGGCCACAGTCCATCATTGGAGGAATGGTCAAGGTCTACGAGCTGCAGGGGCGGACCCGGGTGCTGGCCACCATCGGGATCATGCTGGCGCTGCTGCTGGCCAGCCTGGATCAGACCATCGTCGGCACCGCCATGCCGCGCATCGTGGGAGAGCTGAAAGGCCTGGACTACTACGCCTGGGTGACCACCGCCTACCTGCTCACCTCGACCACGGTGGTCCCGGTGGCCGGCAAGCTGGGCGACATGTTCGGGCGCAAGCCTTTCCTGATCGCCGGGATGGCCGGCTTCGTGGGCGCATCGGCCCTCTGTGGCATTTCCCAGAACATGGTGATGCTGGTCCTCTTCCGGGGCATCCAGGGCCTCTTCGGCGGCGTGCTCTTCGCCACCGTGTTCACCGTCATCGGCGATATCTTCCCGCCCGAGCAACGAGCCCGGACCCAAGGCCTGTTCGGCGGCATCTTCGGCCTGTCGTCGATCGTAGGGCCCACGGCCGGCGGCTATATCACCGACAACCTCGGCTGGCGGTGGGTCTTTTACGTCAACGTCCCGTTTGGGATCGCGGCCATCGCCGTCGTCCTGATCGCCCTCCCGTACGTGCGGTCCAAGGCGACCTGGCGGGACATTGACTTTCTGGGGGCGGCGACCCTCAGCGCCGGCCTGGTGCCGCTGCTCATCGCCCTGTCCATCACCCGCGACCACGCCTGGACCGACCCGCTGGTGGTCGGCCTCCTGTCGCTGGCGGCCCTCTTCCTGGCGGCCTTCCTGGTGGTCGAAACCCGCGTGGAAAACCCAATCCTGCCGCTCGGTCTGTTCCGCAACAATGTCTTCGCCGTCTCGGTGGTGATTTCCTTTTTCTCGGCCTTCGGCATGTTTGGCTCCATCATCTTCGTGCCACTGATCTACCAGGGTGTCCTGGGCCGGACGGCGACCAACTCGGGGCAGCTGCTGACGCCCATGATGCTGGGGCTGATCGTCTTCAGCACCATCGCCGGGCAGCTGATGCCTCGCATTCGCTCCTACCGGTTCATTGGCACCGTGGGCGCGGCGCTGATGATCGTGGGCCTGGCGCTGCTGGCCCAGGTCACCGTCCACACCAGTGCCCTGGAGGTGGCGCGCGACATCGTCATCGTGGGGGCGGGCCTCGGCCTGACTTTCCCGCTGACGTTTGTCGCGGTGCAGAGCGCTATCCCGCGGGAGATGCTGGGCGTGGGCACCAGCCAGATCACGTTCTGGCGCAACCTGGGAGGCACGGTGGGCACGGCGGTCCTGGGCTCGATCCTCGCGCGGCGGCTGCCCCAGGCCATCGCCACCCAGGTGGCGGCCCTCCACCTCCCCACCCAATTCGGGCTTGGCACCGGGAGCGGCGGTAGTCCGCAGTCCCTATTCGACCCGGTGCGGCTGGCCGCCATCCGTGCGGGTCTGCCGCCCCAGGCCCAGCAGCTCTTCGACCAATTCTTGACGGCCATCCGAGTGGGACTGGCCGACACCCTGCACGATCTCTTCCTTTACGCGGCGGTCATCGTCGCGGTCGCCCTGGTGGCGAGCCTGTTCATGCGCGAGGTGCCCATCCGGTCGGCCCGCCAGCCCGCCTTCGGCGAGGTCCCGTCTGAGGCTCAACCGGGGGAGGCGACCGCCTGAGCGGCCAGCACGATGGACGATAAGATTCGCCAGGCGCTCACCCGGGGCCGCACCGTCGACATCACCACGAAGGGCCGGCGGTCAGGGGAGCCCCGCCGGATCGAGATCGTCTTCCACAACATCGACGGCCGGATCTACCTCAGCGGGATGCCGAGCCGCCGCCGCCGGAGCTGGCTGGCCAACCTGGAGGCCGACCCGCACTTCACGTTCCA
>DASPZT010000320.1:0-5309 GCA_035636135.1 Candidatus Limnocylindria bacterium
CGCAGCCCCAGCGGGGTTGAAGCGTTCATCGCGGGCGACGTCCGCCAGGTGCGCCGACCTTGACACGGGGGGCAGATCCCCCTGTATTCGGCGGAGTCAAGACTCGCTCTCCACGGCTCGCTCTTGCGTCTTGACTCCGCCGGCTCGTCGTGCCGAATGCACGCCGATCTCCCCTCGGCCAAAAAGGCCGCTCTTCTCAGTCATACGTCATGCCGTTGTCCTGGATGAACCCACCCTCGTGACGGCCCTCGGGATCGTGGTGGGTGAAGTGGATCAGCCCACCCTGGGCATTCCAGATGTACTCGCCGTGCACGATCACGTGATCGCCGACCGCCACCGGCGCGCGGGTGGCGATGCTCAGGTTGTGCTCGACCAGCAGGGTCAGGTCGCCCGAGGTCAGCCTGACGATGAATTGCTCATGTGTGCCGGAGGCACTTACTCGATCGAGAAGCACCTGCACGACCGTCGCGTCGGCGGTGACTTCGACGTGGGACTGGTGGTTCTGAAAGTCCTGGACGATGGCGCCATCGTCGGGCTGAGGCGTCGGCCCACAGGCGACCAGCGCCACCGTGGCGACAAACGAAAGAAGAGTACGCCGCATCGCGGGCCCACTATAGGAGAGCCGAGGTTCGGCCCTCCTCGGCGCCGGTTAACTGACCGTCACCACCCCGATCATCTGGGCGTGGATGGTGCAGTGATAGTTGAACGTCCCGGCGTTGGCGAAGGTCACCAGGAACTTGGCGCCGGCATCCTGTAGGCAGGAGTCGAAGCTGCCGTCATCCGCCGTCACGCTGTGCTTGTTTCCCTGATCCGTAAAGTCCCATTCCACCGAGTCGCCCTTCTTCGCCGTGATGGTTTTCGGCTGAAACGCCCCGACCGTGTTCGGGTCGGACACGACCTGCAGGGTTTGGGCGGCCGTCCCGCTGCCCGCCCCCTTCGGGGTGCATCCGCTGGTGTCTCCGCCCCCGCCGCCGCACGCCGCCAGCCCGACTAGCACCAGGGCGGTGCCCGCGGCCGCGGCCAGCATCTTGAACACGCTCACACTGTGCCTCCTTCCCGATAGCGAACGATCTGGCACAGAGTCTACGGGGGGACCCCCGGAAGGGTCAATTCGACTCCATGAAATCAGGCGACAGCCCTATTGTTCGAGTTCGCGGAACTCACGCCGGGCGTCGCGTACCCAGAGTCCGAGCGAGGCAAGCCCGATCACGATGCCGATCACCATGGCGACCCGATTGATCACCAGCCCGGTCAGCGTCAGCGCCACGCCGATGGCCATGGTCAGCGGCCACCAGCTGGGCGGTGACACGTGGGCGGCCCCATGGCCGGTCGCGCCGTGGGAGGGCTCGGGCGTCATTTGACAAACCCCGCGTAGAGGACCGCCCAGGCGATCGAGGTGCCAAACATCAGCAGCGCCACCACGAACATCAGGAGCCCGAAGCGGACGTTGGTGCGCGCCTCCCCTCGCTTCACGTGATCACCATCCTGTCCACCACGATCACCCCGAACAACATCGCCAGGTAAATGATCGAGTAATCGAAGAGCCGGCGTGACCAGCGGACCCCCCGGTCGCGGACGGTCTGGCCCGCCAGGAACACGAAGCCGGCACCCAGGCCCGTCGCCCCAGCAAGATAGATCCAGCCCACCGAACCCGTGACGAATAGCATCCAGGTCACCGCCACCATCAGCAGCGTATAGCCCAGGATCTGCCAGCGCGCCTGGCGCTCCCCGACCACCACCGGGAGCATCGGGATCCGGGCGCGCGCATAGTCGGCCTTGGTGCGCAGGGCGAGCGCCCAGAAATGCGGCGGCGTCCAGAACACGATGATGGCGAACAGGTAGACGGCGGTCAGGTCCAGGCCGTGGGTGACCGCCGCCCAGCCCACCAGCGGGGGCACCGCGCCGGCCGCGCCCCCAATGACGATGTTCTGGGGGGTGGAGCGCTTCAGCCAGAGGGTGTAAACGAGGACGTAGAACAGCAGGCCGGCGACGGCCAGGCTGGCGGCCAGCACGTTAACCTCGAAGGCGAGCAGCAGGAACGCCAGCACACCGAGCGAGATGCCGAAGGTCAGCGCGTGGGCGGGCGCGATGCGGCCGTCGGGCAGCGGCCGCCGGCGGGTGCGGACCATTTCCCGGTCGATGTCGCGGTCGATCCAGCAGTTGATGGCCCCGGCGCCGGCGGCGGCCAGGGCTCCGCCAAGCAGGGTCATGAACACCAGCCCGGTCGATGGCCAGCCGCGCTGGGCAATCATCATGCCGCCCAGCGCCGTGACCAGCAGCAGCGCGATGATTCGCGGTTTGGCCAGGCTCACGTAATCGAGGACGACCTCGCCCAGCGGCCGGCTGCGGCGCCGTTCCAGGGCGGGGAGGACCGCCGGCTCAGAACGCGCAGGGAGGCGTCGGGCAAGCACGACCAGGATGACCGTGCCCACCCAGACCGCGGCGGCCAGGGCCAGATGCAGGCCGCGCAGGGCCGCCGGCAGGTGGAGCCGGACCACCGCCGCCCCCACCGCGATCTGGAGCGCCAACGCGGTGAGGGTCAGGGCCGTGGTCAGCCGGACGCTCCGGTGCTCCCCCAGCCGGCGGAGCACGGCGACCAGGCCGAGCACGAGCAGGAGTCCCACCCCGGCGGCGGTCCCTCGATGCAGCAGCTGCACCAGGGGCAGCCGGTCGAAGCTCAGGCTGAGGCCGCCTCCGCAGAGCGGCCAGGCGGCGCAGGCCGAGCTGGCCCCCGTGGCCGTGACCAGCGACCCGGACAGGATCAGCAGGTACGTGGCCCCGGCGGCCGCCAGCGCCCAGCGAGCGGCCGGACGGTCGATCACCGTTCGCGTCGCCCTGGGCACCCAGGCGGCAGCCGCGGTCGCGCAGACCACCCCCAGCAACGCCATGGCAGTCCCCAGGTGGGCGAGGACAATGGCCGATGGAAGCTCGAGCAGGACCGTGATTCCGCCCAGGCCGACCTGGAGGATGAGCAAGCCGGCGGCGATGGTGGCGTAAAGACGCAGGTCGGGCCGGTCGCGTACGGCGAACCAGGCGGCCAGCGCCACGGCGACAATGAGCAGGCTGGCCAGGGTGGCCACCGTCCGGTGGGAGTACTCGATCAGGACGTGGAGCTGGAGGGGAGGCAGCAGGTGGCCGTGACAGAGCGGCCAGTCGGGGCAGCCCAGGCCGGAACCGGAGACCCGGACCACACCGCCCAGCACCACCAGCGCGTAGGTCACGGCCGCGGCCGCTACGGTTGCCGGGCGAAACAGCCGCATCCTTTCCTCAGGCCTGGGCTTTGCGCAGCTCGCGCATCGGCCGGGCGCTCCGAACCTCGGGGACGGTCTCGAAGTTGTACGGCTGCGGCGGCGAGGTGGTCGCCCATTCCAGCGTGTTCCCCTGCCACGGGTCCGCGGGCGCCCGACGTCCGCCGCGGATGCTGATCAGGAAGTTGACGATGAAAAGCAGCACGGCCGAGGCAATCAGGAACGCGCCGATGGTCGCCACCAGGTTCCAGAGCTCCCAGTCCGGCCGGTGGCCCCAGACCGAGATCCGCCGCGGCATGCCCAGCAGGCCCAGGAAGTGCATGGGCATGAAGGTCACGTTGAAACCGACCAGCTGCAGCCAGAATTGGAGCTTGCCCAAGCTTTCATCGAGGTAACGCCCGGTCATCTTCGGGAACCAGTAGAAGAGGCCGGCAAAGACGCCGAACACGCTGCCGCCGAACAGCACGTAATGGATGTGCGAGACCACCCAGTAGGTGGCATGCAGCTGGTAATCGACCGCCAGCGAGGCCATGAACACGCCGTCCACCCCACCCACCAGGAACATCAGCACGAAGGCGACGGCAAACAGCATCGCGGTCGTGTACTTGATCGACCCGCCCCAGAGCGTGGCCAGCCAGTTGAGCACCTTCACCCCGGACGGCACCGCGATCAGCATGGTGGTGGTCATGAAGAATTCCTGGAGCGCCAGCGGCAGGCCGGTGGTGAACATGTGGTGGGCGAAGACCATGAACCCCAGGACGCCGATGGCCGCCATCGAGAACGCCATGGCCCGGTACCCGAAAATCGGTTTGCGGCTGAAGACGGGGATGATCTCGGAGACGATCCCGAAGGCGGGCAGGATCATGATGTAGACCGCCGGGTGCGAATAGAACCAGAAAATAAACTGGTAGAGCAGCGGATCGGACCCAGTGCCCACGAAATGGGTGCCGATCTGGCGGTCCATCAGGACCATGGCCAGCACCCCCGCCAGGAAGGGGCTCGCCAGCAGCACCAGGGCCTGGGTCACTTCCACCGACCAGACGAAGAGCGGCAGCCGGAACCAGGTCATGCCCGGGGCCCGCATGTTCTGGATGGTCACCAGGAAGTTGATGGCCCCCAGGATCGAGGAGATGCCCAGGAGGTGGATGCCGAGGATCCACAGGTCCTGGCCGAGGCCGGGAGCATACGGCTTTTCGCTGAGCGGGGTGTAGCAGGTCCAGCCGCAGGCGGCCGACCCGGTCTTGAGGAAGAGGCCGCTGTACATGGTCGCCCCGGCCAGCGGGATCAGCCAATAGGAGAAGGCATTGATCCGGGGAAAGGCCATGTCCCGGGCCCCGATCATCAGCGGCACGAAGTAGTTTCCGAACCCGCTGAAGACCGGGATGATCCACAGGAAGATCATGGTCGTCCCATGCAGGGTCAGGATCTCGTTGTACTGCTGATGGGTCAGGACGTCGTTGTTGGGCAGCGCCAGCTGGGTGCGCATCAGGAGGGCGAAGATGCCGCCAATCAGAAAGAAGACGAACGTCGTGTAGAGGTACAGGACGCCGATCTTCTTGTGGTCAGTGGTGGTCAGCCACTCCACGACTCCGGCCAGCGGCATGGGGCGCCGCTGCGGGAGCGCGATCTCAGCAGTTGCCATCATTCCTCCTCGTGGGGCGCTTGCTCACGTCTTCAGCGCCGCGTACCAGCGGTCGTAGTCAGCCTTGCTCTTGACGATGACGGTCACCTGCATCTCGGCGTGGCCAACGCCGCAGAGCTCATTGCATTGCCCGTAATAGGTGCCGGGATGGTCCGCCTGCAGCCAGCCGTGGTTGACCTGTCCCGGGATGGCGTAGATCTGGCCGGCCAGCCGAGGCGCCCAGAAGGAGTGCAGGACGTCCTTGCTGGTGACCTCCAGCCGGATCACCTCGCCGGCCGGGATGGTCAGCGTCCCGGCGACGAAGCCATTCGGGTATTTGTAGGTCCAGGCAAACTGCTGGCCGGTCACGGCGATGGTGATGGGACCCGCCGGGCCGTTGCGCACATAGTCCATATTGGTGAACGTCAGGGTGAAGATCA
>DASPZT010000321.1:0-6902 GCA_035636135.1 Candidatus Limnocylindria bacterium
GTTCTACACAACCGGGCCTCCCCCCCGGGTCGACTGGTGCGGGCGCCGATACTATCCCGGCACGGACGCGGAATCGCTGTCCAGCGTCGAGGCTTTCCTTGCGATGAATAAGCAACGCGGGCTGACTCAGATCGGGTCCACCCCTTCGGGGTTGCGCATTGTGGCCAACGTCATGCCGCCGGCTGTCCGCGCCGCCTATCACACCAACGTCTGCGCGATGGAGGTCTTTGTCCATACGGGGCCTGATCGCTACCTGCCGTACGGACTGAGCGGCGGCCCCTGAATACTGGGGAGCGTCACCCCTTGTCAAGTGCAAATATCGCTCCACGTGCTTGCGTGCCCGCGGCAGCGTGACGCGCACGCAGTGCCGCATTTTGGCGCTCACTGAAGCAAGAAATGATCCCCTACGCCTGTTACGATTCGGGGCTAGATGCTGGGGATCGAACGGTTCCGCGGGGTGATTGATTCGCGCTGGCGGATCGATCCGCCGGCCCGGTCGGTCCTCATCGGCGCCAGCGTGCTGGCCCTCTGCATCGTCCCCATCCGGTCGGACACGTTCACGGCGTCCTGGGCCAGTCCGGTGGCGGCCCCGCTGGCCAGCGACCCGGTCGTCGATCCCGGCCCGCGGCCGGAGGAGGCCGTCAACCTGGCGACCTTCAACGTCTATGCCAATACCATGACCGGATCCATGAGCCCGGCGGTGGCCGGCATGCCGGAGCGGGTGTATGTGCCTAACAGCGCGACCGGCAGCGTGGACGTGATCGACCCGGCGACCTACACCGTGGTGGCCCACTATGCCGTCGGCCCCTTCCCGCACCACGTCGCGCCGGCCTGGGATCTGCACCACCTGTACATCGATACCGAGGGGATGTGGTCGCTGACCGTGATCGACCCGATGACCACCAGGGTGACCGGTCGGATTCCGGTCTCGGACCCCTACAACCTGTACTTCACCCCCGATGGGACGATGGCGGTGGTGGTAGCCGAGCGCCTCCACCGCCTCGATTTCTACGACCCCAACACCTGGCAGGTGCGCAAGAGCGTGTTCATCCCGTGGTTGGGCGTCGACCACCTCGACTTCACCGCCGATGGCCGCTACCTGCTGGCCAGCACCGAGTACAGCTGCGTGCTCGTGAAAGTCGATCTCACGGCCATGCAGATTGCCGGCTCTCTGCGCGTGGGGGGCCTGCCGGTCGACGTCCGCCTGGCCCCCGATGGCTCGGTCTTCTACGTGGCCAACCAGGGTCGCAGCGGCGTGTCCGTCATCGACCCGGTCACCATGACCGAGGTCGCATTCATCCACACCGGCCGGGGCGCCCACGGGCTACAGATCTCGCGCAACACGCAGTACCTCTACGTCAGCAATCGCTACGAGGGCTCGATCTCGCTCATCGATTTCGCCACCCGCCAGGTGGCCGCCACCTGGCATATCGGCGGCAGCCCCGACATGCTGCAGGTGTCCCCGGACGGGAGCCAGCTGTGGGCCTCGGGACGGTTCGATGGGTCGGTCTACGTAGTGGACACCCAGAGCGGCCTGCTGCTGCACCGGATCCGGGTGGGTGGCCAGCCACACGGAATCTGCTACTTCCCCAACGTGGGCGCGTATAGCCTCGGTCACAACGGCGTCTACCGGTAGGCAGAGAGCTCGTGCCCGACCCGCAGCGGATCGCCGTCGTGACCGGCGCCAGCAGCGGGATCGGGGAGGCGACGTGTCAGGCCCTCGCCGCGGCGGGGTTTCACATCGTGGCCGGCGCCCGGCGGCAGGACCGCCTGAAGAAAGTGATCGCGCCGCTGGGTGGGGAAGCCCTCCCCCTGGACGTCACCCAGTTACCCAGCATCGAGGCCTTCGTGCAAGCGGTGGGCGCCCGTCACGGGCGGATCGACGTGCTGGTGAACAATGCCGGGCTGGCGGCCGGCCTGGCACCGGTGGCCGAGGGCCGCGATATCGATTGGGTCCAGATGCTGGAGACCAATGTGCTGGGGATGCTGCGCATGACCCGTGCTTGCCTCCCGCTCCTGCGCCAGGCGCCCAGCGGCCACATCGTCAACCTGGGGTCGGTGGCGGGGTTTGAGGTCTATACCGGAGGCGCGGGATATACCGCCAGCAAGCACGCGGTGCGGGCCATTACCCGGACCCTCCGGCTGGAGCTGGTGGGCGAGCCCATCCGGATCAGCGAGGTGGCACCCGGCATGGTTGAGACCGAGTTCAGCCTGGTTCGCTTCAAGGGCGACGCCGCCCGGGCCGCCGAGGTCTATCGGGGCGTGCAGCCACTCACCGGTGCGGATGTGGCGGACTGCATTCTGTGGGCGGTGACCAGGCCACTCCATGTGAACATCGACGAACTGGTCGTCCGGCCGATTGCCCAGGCGAACGCCTTCACTGTGGCGCGCCGAAGCTAGAGCGGCTCAGCCTTATACACAGCGCTTCCACATATTCACAGGCCGGTCCTGCCCAGCCTGTGGCGATCATGGCGCGTACTACTGGGCAATGATATGATAGTCACGCTATCAGAGTCCTTGTCCAGGAGGTAGGGACATGGGGATCGTTCGTGATCGGGAAGTGGTTGAGCACGATGGTGGCGGCGGCGGTTCCAACGCGGCGGTGGTTGGGATTTTCGTGATCGCGCTGATCGTCATCCTGGCAATCCTGGTGTATGGCTTCGCCTGGGGCCACTGGTTCAACATGGGCGGCACCGTGAACGTGGTCACGTCCCCGGGTGGCGGGGGCGCGTCCGCTATACCGTCGATTTCGCCCTCCAAGTAGCAGTCCGAGGCCTCATCCTGCCCTCCCCCTCGTGGGAGGGTGGGGTGGGGCTCTTTAGTTGGTGAAGTCTTCGACCATGATCACGCGGTCGCCAGCGAAGGCCTCGCCCACGCCGATCTGGCCGTAGTGGGTGCTGAGGATGTTGGCCCGGTGCTCCGGTGAGTTCATCCACCAGGTGTTGAAGTAAGTCGGCACCTGGTCGGCCGGCAGCCCCGATTCCCAGATGATGTTTTCGCCATACCAGATAAAGGCCACGCCGTTGGCCCGGAGCAGCTCCAGCACCGCCAGGGTGGGATCACCCGGCCGGTAGTGCGAAAAGTAATTGTTGACGGCCATGTCGGTCGCCCGCGCGGTGGCAATCTTGTCCAGCTCGGCCGACTCCCGGAGCGGCGGGAGGCCGGCGGCGGCCCGGTCCTGGTTCACCAGCGCGATCTCCGCAGCGGCGTCGCTTGTCGGTGGGGGTGACGGCGGCGGCGCCGCGGTCGCAATCTGCGCCAGGGGCCGGATCACGGTCAGGGGCGGCGCTGAGCCCGGCTCGCGCCAGACCGTGCGAGGTACGCTGCCCGAGCAGTTCCGGGCTTGAGGCCGAAATGGGCACCGCGCGGCGGGCCCGGCGGCCTCCGCCGGCAGGCTGCTGAGGCTGATCCCCACGGTCACCGCCAGGACCGCGAGCGTCGAGCCCAGGCGGGCGCCCCGTTGCCGCTTCGATGACGGCCGTAGCGGTTGGCGGTCCATAGCTCCCTACGAGTGCAACCCACGCAGGCTGGCTAGGTTTGCGCCGCGCGCAAGGCTGCGACCGGGTCGTGGCCCAAGTGACGAACTGTGGGCGGACAGCCATTTGACACGTATTGGAGCGCCATGTAGACTCCCGTAACCGTTTCAATTCCAGTTCGGTGAGGGGGAATCAAGGAGGCGTCATGGGGAAATCGAAGTGGACTCGGCGCGAGTTCGTCAAGCGGGCAGGCCAGACAACTGGCGCCGTCGCAATTGGGCTCTCGTTCGCGGATTTTCTGGCCGCGTGCGGTGGCGGGACGGCGGCCCCGTCAACTTCGGGCGGCACCGGCAACCTGGAGATCTTCAGCTGGTGGACGGCCGGCGGTGAGGCCGATGGCCTCGCCGAAATGTTCAAGATCTACCAGGCCAAGTACCCCAACGTGAAGATTGTCAACGCCGCCGTCGCGGGTGGCGCGGGGACCAACGCCAAGGCGGTGCTCAAGACCCGGATGGAAAGCGGGAAGCCACCCGACAGCTTCCAGGTCCATGCCGGACAGGAGCTGATCAGTACCTGGGTCAAGGCCGGAAAGATGGAGCCCATCACCAGCATCTGGAAGGCCCAGAACTGGGACAGCACCATCCCCAAGGATCTCAAGGACATCGTGTCATCCGGCGGCGACGTATGGTCGGTCCCGGTTAACGTCCACCGCGGTAATGCGCTTTGGTACAACAAAAAAATCCTCGACAGCAACGGCATCACGCCACCGGTGACGATGGATGACTTCTTCTCCGCGCTCAGCAAGCTCAAAGGCAAGGTGCAGGCGCCGCTGGCCCTGGGGTCCAACGGCAACTGGGAAGTCCAGATGCTCCTCGAAAACAACATCGTGGCCGCCGGCGGCACCGACTTCTACAAGAGCGTGATGACCGGCAAAGCGTCGTTCACCGATCCAAACGTCAAGCAGGCCCTGACGTGGATCAAGCAGATGCTGAGCTACGTCAACTCCGACCACACCAACCTGGGGTGGGACGATGCCGACAAGCGGCTGATCGCCGGTACCTCCGCCTTCAACATCATGGGCGACTGGGCGAAGGGTTTTTTCACTGCCAACAATTGGACGGCCAACGTCGACTTCGGCGCGGCCCCGTCGCCGGGGACCAAGGGCGTCTACATGATCGTGTGTGACACCTTCGGCCTGCCCAAGGGCGCGCCGGACCGCGACAACGCGGTTGCCTGGATCCAGGTGGCCGGGTCAGAGGCGGGGCAGGCGGCGTTCAACCCGAAGAAGGGGTCCATCCCGGCCCGCACCGACGTGCCGGCCAGCATCTTCGACCCGATCGCGCAGCAGTTCATCGCCGAGTTCAAGACTGACGCGCTGGTGCCCAGTTCGGCCCACGGCTCGGCCACGCCCGACGCCTTCGCCAGTGGGGTGAATGACGAGATGGGCCAGTTCGTCCTGAACAAGGACGTCAATAAGACCGCCGACAACCTCCAGAAGCTCTCCGATTCGTATCTGAAGTCGTAGAGGCCGTCGAGCTGACCCGCTGATGGCGACGGCCACGGCGCCAGCGATGGTGGAGCGGCTCCCGCGGAGCCGCTCCTCCCGTCCCTGGTCCTGGGACCGGGTCACCCCCATTCTGATGATCGCGCCCTCGGTCGTGCTTGTCGCGATCTTTGTCTATTACTTCATCGCCCGAACTGCGTACACCTCACTGACCCGCTGGCGGGGTGTGGTGCCCGACTACACATTTGTCGGTTTCCGCAACTACGCCAGGCTCTTTGAGACCGAGAAGTTCCAGGCCGACATCGTCAACACCATCCACTTCACCGCCTTTTTCCTGATCGGCTGCCTTGTTCTGGGGCTGGGAGCCGCAGTGCTGTTGGACCAGAAGCTTCGGGGGAGCCTCATCTTCCAGAACGTCTTCATGTTTCCTCTCGCGCTGTCCTTCGTGGTCACGGGAACCGTCTGGCGCTGGATCTTCAATCCGAACTACGGCCTCAACGTCCTCTTCCAGAACGTCCACCTCGACTTTCTGAAGTCCGGGTGGCTGACCGACCCGCACACCGCGCTGAACTCCCTGACCATCGCGGCCGTCTGGCAAATGAGTGGTTTCTGCATGGCCATGTTTCTGGCCGGCCTCCGCGGGATCCCGGACGAGCTGCGCGAGGCGGCTCGGGTCGACGGTGCCAGTGAGTTCCAGGCGTTTTGGCGTGTGGTGTTCCCGCTCCTGCGCCCGATCACCCTCTCGGCTGTGATCATCCTCGGCCACATCTCCCTGAAGATTTTCGACCTCGTTTTTGTCATGACCTTTGGCGGCCCAGGGTACTCCACCGACATGCCCGGGCTGAACATGTTCATCACGACATTTCGCCAGGACCTCGTCGCGCAGGGGGCAGCCATCGCCACCGTGCTGCTCTTGATGGTGGCGCTCCTCATCGTTCCCTATTTGATCTGGAACCTGCGAGGAGAGACAGAGCGATGAGCGTGGTGACGGCGGCCCGGGGTCCGCAGGTCCGGTGGCACTGGCGCCCATCGACCGTTGTGCTCTACGCGCTGCTGGTGATCCTGGCGGTCTTTTACCTGCTGCCGATGTTCGCCATTGTCGTCACCGCGCTCAAGTCGTTCGCCGAGGTGTCGCGTTCCAGCCTCTGGGAGCTGCCCAAAGCCCCGACTCTGGCCGGGTTCACGGCCGCGTACGAGAAGCTCGCTCCCTATTTCCAGACCAGCGTCCTGCTGGTGGTGCCGGCCACGCTGCTCTCCGCCATGCTCGGGTCGCTCAACGGCTACGTACTGTCCAAGTGGAAGTTCCGGGGCGCGAACACGGTCTTTGCGCTGCTGCTTTTCGGCATGTTCATCCCCTATCAGAGCATCCTGATCCCGCTGTTCCAGTTTGTGAGCTCCATCGGGCTGTACGGCGGGATTCCAGGCCTGGTGCTGATTCACGTGGTGTACGGGATCCCGATTTGCACGCTCATCTTCCGCAACTACTTCGCCGCTGTCCCCACCGAGCTCGTGGAGGCCGGCAAGATCGACGGCGCGAGCGTGCTCGGCATCTTCTTGCGCATCATGTTGCCGATCTCGATCCCTGGGTTCGTGGTGGTCATGATCTGGCAGTTCACCAGCATCTGGAATGAGTTCCTGTTTGCCGTCCTGATGACCATTCCGCCGTCCCAGCCAATCACGGTGGGGCTGGTCAATCTCACGGGCGGTCTGCTCCAGCACTACGAGATCCAGATGGCGGGCGCCCTGCTGGCCGCCCTGCCGACCCTGGTGGTCTACATCGTGCTCGGGCGCTACTTCGTGCGCGGGCTGCTGGCGGGGTCGCTGAAAGGATGAAGTGGGTCACCCGGGCCCGGGTCAAGGTCGACCGGGTGGCCTGCCCCTGGCTGATCCGTCGGTTCATCGACCCGCAGGCCGCTTTCCTG
>DASPZT010000322.1:0-2520 GCA_035636135.1 Candidatus Limnocylindria bacterium
AAGCGCTCGATCTCGCGGCGCGACACCGTGCGGCGGCGCTGGATGATCTGGCGCTTGGCCAGTGTCGCGGGCAGGAGGCGAACCGCGTCGACCGCGCCCAGCAACGCCGCCGGCCGGGTGACGAGCAGCTGGACGGCCTTGGCCCCGGTGAAGGCGACCATCCCGGGGAGGCGGGCCAGCATCCCCAGCCCACCGTCGTTCTTGACAATCAGGAGGAGCCGGTTCTTGAGAATGTGGCGCTGGAGCCTGGCCGAACCCCAGGCGCCGCTGCCGCTGCGGGCATGGGTTGCCACGGCGGCGGGCTCGTACCAGCTGCGCCAGCCCCGCGACCGGGCACGCCAATCGAGGTCGACGTCCTCCAGGTAGGCGAAGAAGGACCCGTCCAGGATCTCGCCGTTGATCCGGATGTCGTCCAGCATCGTGCGCCGGTACAGGCCGGCGGCGGCGCAGACGCCAAAGACCTCGCCCGGCAGGTCGAAGGCTGGCCCGTCGGGCTCGTCCTCGCCGCGGTTGGTGGGCCAGACATTCCGATACATCACGTGGCCAGCCGAATCGATCATGTCCGGCGGCTCCGCCCGGAGCAACTTGCCCGACACCGAACCCAGGCCCGGGTCCTGTTGCAAGCGGGCCACCAGGACCCTGACGTAGTCCGGCCGGAGTCGTACGTCGTAATTGAGCAGGAGCACGAACTCGCCGCGGGCGGCGTCGATTCCGATGTTGTTCGCCACCGCAAAGCCCAGGTTGTTGGCGTTGCGGATCAGGTGCGCGGCCTTGTCTTTAGCGACAATCTCGGCTGAGCCGTCCACGGATCCGTTATCGACGACGATCAGCTCGATGGGCTGGTAGTCCTGAGCGTGCACCGAGGCCAGGCACGACTCGAGCAGCCGGGCGCCATTCCAGTTGACGACGAGGATGGAGACGAGCCCAGGCGTCACCGCTCGCGGAGGCGCTCCATCCGCCTCAGGACTTTCTTAGCCGCCAGGGCCAGCCCCCCGGTGCGCGTCACATCGACGGCCCGCCGCAGGGAGTTGCGCCCGCCCACCCGGGGATGGACGAGGCCGGGCATCTCCGAATCGGGCGCCACCCACGGGTCCCGGCAGTAGGCCAGCAGCGGCTCAGCGGCCCGCTCCCAGGTGTGCACATCGGCCAGCGCTCGGGACCGCGCCCGCATCTTGGCGCGCCGATCTGGGTCCGCGGCCAGCCCGCGGAGCGCCTCCACCACCGCGTCCAGGCCGCCCTCGGGGACCGCCAGGCCAGCGCCGTTGGCGCTGATCTCATCGGACAGCACATCGCCACCGGTGGCCACTACCGGCAGGCCGG
Organism: Candidatus Limnocylindria bacterium; assembly: GCA_035636135.1. Taxonomy (GTDB): domain Bacteria; phylum Chloroflexota; class Dormibacteria; order CF-121; family CF-121; genus CF-121. The sequence goes on from DASPZT010000322.1 coordinate 1,321, forward strand.
CCCAGAGGTAGTCGAGGATGCGGGTCCGGTAGGCCAGCCGGGTCTCGACGTGCTCGTTGTGGAGGCTGATCCCAATGTCGGCGTCGCCCAGGTAGTTCACTCGCTCGGCATACGGGACCCACCCGTCGCGGAAGAAGACCTGCTTGTCGAGGGCGCCCAGCTCACGGGCCAGCGCCAGCGCTCGTTGGGCCATCACCATCTCCGGGTTCTGGGGATTCGGCTGATGGAGGCCCATGAAGTACAGCTTCACGGCCGGGCGCTGAGCACGCAGCGCGTGGACCGCCCGGATGGCGGTCAGCGGATCGAACCAGTTCCAGATCCCCCCGCCCCACAGCACCACCACGTCGTCCCGCCCGATGCCCGGCACGACATCCTTGATGGCCCCCCGGGTCGGCCGGGGCGGATCGGTCGGGACCCCGAAGGAGACGACATCGATCAGCCGGCGCAGCGCCGGGTCCCGCTGGTAGGTGAACGGGTTGATCCGGTTTGCCATGGAGAGCGCGCCCAGCCAGTAGTCACGCTGCCGCTCGCTGGCGCAGAGAAAGAAGTCGGCCCGGGCCAGCTGCTCCAGGACGGCGTCCAGGTCGTACTGGTGGACCACCAGCCGTTCGCGGACGCCCAGGCCTTCGTGCATGTGCAGGTTCTCCAGCAGGAACGGATCGTAGATGTCCATCACCAGGAAGGCGGCCCGGCGGGCGATGACGGGATGCTGCCGGAGCAGGAAGCCGAACGCGATCACGATGTCGTGGGTTTCGAGCAGCCGGGGGAAGGCACCGCGGCGAAAACACTGGATGTCTACGTGCTCGGAGCGAACCGGGCTCTGGTTGGGTGTGCCGATGGTGACTGGTTGCTGGCGGGCCAGCACGTGGGCCAGCTCCCAGACGCGGATGCCGGGCCCGGCGATGGCTTCGGTCAGCGGCTCATGCGTGAGGAAGAGGACTTTGTGCACGGGTCTCCTTTACCAGTGTGTCGAGACCGAGGGCCCGCACGAGTGTACGGTGGTACTCGACGAAACCCGCCGCCGGGAAGCCTGGTTCGAGCGGCATCCCGAACAGGGGCAGGATGTCGTCATCGGATCGCTTTCGCATCGCTTGCACCGCACGCCGCTTGGCCAGCAGCTCGGGCATACGGCGACCCACCTCCTCCAGGGCGAGCAAGCGGCTGACCGCGACGGCCGGCGCGCCGATGGTCGAGCTGTTT
>DASPZT010000323.1:0-2755 GCA_035636135.1 Candidatus Limnocylindria bacterium
GACCACGCTCGCGCCATCCAGCGGCAGCCAGGCGAGCAGATCCGGGTGCAGCGGCTCGCCTTCGGTCAGGCGGTCGTAGAGCTCTGGCTCGTTCCAGTACAGGAGGTCCCAGGCCAGCGGGCCACTCGGATCGGCCGGCTCGGGCCCGGGCTGGAGCCGCGCCCGGGCGGCCGGCTCGATGGCCTGAAAGTGCTCGGGTCCATAGCGGCGTCCCAGCCCAGCCGGAACCGTCAGCCCCGGTCGCCATTGCGGATCAATCACGGCCACTGGCATTCGTAGCTTGTAGCCTAATGGCAATGGACGGCGCCGCTGAAGTTCGGATCACGCGTCGAGAGCATTTCAGCGCCGGTCACCGGCTCTTTCTCCCCGAGCTGTCGGACGCCGAGAACTATTCGGTCTTCGGGCCGTGCAGCAATCCGAAGGGGCATGGCCACAACTACCGGCTCGAGGTGACGGTGGCGGGGCCGGTCGACGCCCGCACTGGGATGGTGATGGACTTGAAGCGGCTACACGACGTCGTCCAGGCCGTCATCCTGGACAAGGTCGATCACCGCAACCTGAACCTGGAAGTCGACTTCCTGCAGGGCGTCCAGCCGACGACCGAAAATCTGGCTCGGGCGTTCTTCCAGGAGCTGGCCCCCCACATCCCCAAGGGCCGGCTGCGCCGCATCCGGCTCGAGGAGACCGATCGCAATAGCGCAGAATACGAGGAGCGCTGATGGCCCAACGCGTTCCTCGGCCCGAACCCGACCGGATGGAAGACCTGATCCGGCGCCAGCTTGAGCTGATCGGAGAGGACCCGACTCGAGAAGGCCTTCGCGACACGCCGGCTCGGGTCGCGGAAAGCATGGTGTTCCTGACGAGGGGGTACCGGCAAGACATCAAGGAAGTCTTTGGCGACGCCCTCTACCACGAGAGGGTCAAGGACATGGTGGTGGTCAAGGACATTGAGCTCTACTCGCTGTGTGAACATCATCTGTTGCCGTTCTACGGCCGAGCCCACGTCGGCTACATTCCCGACGGGACCATCATCGGCCTCAGCAAGATGCCGCGGCTGGTCGACTTCTATGCCCGCCGCCTCCAGGTCCAGGAGCGGCTGACGCGCCAGATCGCCGAGTGCATGCTGGAACACCTCAAGCCGCTGGGGGTGGGCGTGGTGATCGAAGCCAATCATCTCTGCATGATGATGCGAGGGGTGGAAAAGCAGAACAGCCGGGCGATCACCAGCTGCATGCTGGGTAGCTTCCAGACCGACCCCAAGACGCGGGCCGAGTTCATGCAGCTGGTCAAGGGCACCCCAACCGTATAGCCGAGCTCTTCTGCGGCACTTCCGGTTTCTCGTACGAATCCTGGATCGGCCGCTTCTACCCGAAGCGAATCCGGGCGGCGGACATGTTGCCCTTCTATGCGTCCCGCTTGAACAGCGTCGAGCTCAACACCACCTTCTATCACTGGCCCAAGCCGTCGTCACTCCAAGCATGGGCGGCGGCCGCGCCTGAAGGGTTTCGGTTCGCCATCAAGGCGCATCGCTGGCTGGCCAACCCCCTCAACGTGGAGCGATTCGAAGCCGGGCTGCCGGAGCTCAGGGACCTGTATGGGACGCTGGGTCCGGCCCTGGGACCCCTGCTCTTCAAGCTGCCGCCGCCGGCCGCGGCGTCCACGGAGCGACTGGGCCAATTTCTTCGCCTGGTGCCCGCCGGGTGGCGGGTAGCGTTCGAGTTCAGCCATCCGTCGTGGGAGGCCGATGACGTCACCCGCTTGCTGGAAGACGCCGGGGCGGCGGCGTGCGCCGTCGATGATGGTCCGGAGCGGCCTTCACCTCGGGGCGCCTACCTCTACCTGCGACTACGCCGCGACCGGTATGGTGCGAAGGCATTGGCCGGGTGGGGGGAGCGGATCATCGCGGCCCTGGCCCAGGGCCGCGATGCCTATGTCTACTTAAAGCACCAGGCGGCCGGCCCGGCGCGTGCCCAGCGGCTGCGGACATTAGTCCAAACATCCGCTCGCCCCGTAGTCAGACCGGGGGTATAATCGGCCGCAGTATGGCCCGGTCCATGTGGCGCGGCGCGATCAGCTTTGGGATGGTGGCCATCCCGGTCCGGATGTATCTCGCCACCGAGGCCCAGTCCACCGTGTCGTTGCGGATGCTGTGTCCCCATTGCCAGCTCCCCATCAAGCAGCAGCGGCACTGCCCCACCGACGATCACGTCGTACCCTTCAACGAGGTCATCCGCGGGTACGAAGTCTCCAAGGGCACGTACGTGGTGCTGGACGACTCGGACCTCGACAAGCTGCCGCTCAAGACCACCAAGACGATCGACATCATGGAGTTTGTGGACGCCACCGAGGTCCCCCTGCCCCTCTACCTCAAGTCGGCCTACTACCTGGAGCCGGAAGAGGTCGGGGTCAAGCCCTACTTCTTGCTCAAGCAGGCGTTGCAGGACACCGGCAAGGTGGCGGTGGCCAAAGTCGCCCTGCGTGACCGGGAGCACCTCTGCCTGATCCAGGTTGAGGGCAAGGCCATCATGTGCAACACGCTGAACTGGCCGGAGGAGATCCGTTCGGCGGATGAGCTCAACCTGCCTGAGAAAAGCGTAAAGATCAGCGACAAGGAAGTCCAGATGGCCAACTCGCTGATCGAAAACCTCAGCGACACCTTCCAGCCCCAGCGCTACACGGATGACTACCGGGCCGCCTTCATGCAGATCGTGGAGCAGAAGCTAGCCGGGCAGGAAATCGTGGCGCCCACCGCCGC
>DASPZT010000324.1:0-3946 GCA_035636135.1 Candidatus Limnocylindria bacterium
CCGGAGTTGCCCGTTTCGTTTCCGGTGTTGCCAGCGGTGCCGACGGTCGCGCCGGTCACGTCGTTAACGGTCTCACTCGGGGTCTCATTGGCCGCCAGGGTGCCGGCCGTGCCTACCGTGGCCCCGGTCACGTCATTGGCGGTCTCCGTTGCCGTCTCGACCGCCGTCATATCAGCCGGTTGGTGAGTTTGGGCGCTCTCGACGCCACCGGTGGCTTCAGCGCCGGTCTCCGTGGCAGTCTCGTTCGCCGCCAGGGTGCCCGCAGTGCCGACGGTCGCCCCGGTGACATCGTTGGCGGTCTCAGTCGCGGTCTCATTGGCCGCCAGAGTGCCGGCCGTGCCGACGGTCGCCCCGGTGACATCGTTGGCGGTTTCGGTCGCGGTCTCGTTCGCGGCCAGGGTACCCGCCGTGCCGACGGTGGTGCCGGTTACGTCACCCGCTGTCTCGGGAGCGGTCTCGACCGCCGTGCTGTCGGCTGGTTGGTGGCTGTGGGCGCTGCCTCCGCCACCCGTGTGACCAGTCCCTGCACCCCCGCTGCCGGCGGTGGCGCTGGCGCCGCTGGCATTTCCGTGGCTGTGGGCACTGACGCCGCCGGAGTTGCCCGTTTCGTTTCCGGTGTTGCCAGCGGTGCCGACGGTCGCGCCGGTCACGTCGTTAACGGTCTCACTCGGGGTCTCATTGGCCGCCAGGGTGCCGGCCGTGCCTACCGTGGCCCCGGTCACGTCGTTGCCGGTCTCCGTGGCAGTCTCGTTCCCCGCGAGGGTGCCCGCAGTGCCGACGGTAGCCCCCGTGACATCGTTGGCAGTCTCCGTCGCTGTTTCCTGGGCCGTGCTATCCGCCGGCGGGTTCGTGGCGGCGGTCTCGTGGGCCCCGGTCACCTCGGCACCGGTTTCCGTCGTGGTCTCCGTGACGGTCTGAGCCGTAGTGGGCGTAACACCGGTGTCATGAGCGCCGGTCTCGGCCTTGGTTTCGTTCGGACTCGAGTCTGCCGGCGGGGCAGTCTTGGCCGAGTCATTCGCTCCGCCACCGCCCGTCTCATGGTTGGTGCCACCGGACGAATCGCTATCGCTGGTCCCCTCTTCGCCGGCTCCCGCATCGCCGCTGGTCCGACCAGGCGAGAAGCTGATGACCTCGCTCGCGGCGCTGCGCTTGCTGACGGCGGCGGGATCAGTGGACGGAAGCGTCTTTGGCAGGGCAGGCATCGGTTGCGGATGGGTCGGTTGGCTTACCAGGACGGTCAGCGGTGAGCTGGCGGGGTGATAGGCGGGCGTCCAGGTGATGTTGCCGTAACTGGCCGATCGCCCGATGACCAGGAGGACCCCGCAGATCAGGCCAGACAGCTTGAGCGACCACGTGGACCGGGAGATCAGCTGGTCATCTTCCTCATCGTCCTGATAGCGGGCATTGCGCAGGAATACGTGTGTGGTAGCCACGGCTCCTCCCTTATCTGTTTGGTTTGACGCCACCAGATCACCCTTCCCAGGTGATGGAGCGCCTTGAGCTATCGTTTGAAGCCACATTAGTAAGGGGGGTTGATATCTGTCAAGGGCTGTAGTATAAATTGATAGTCTTGAAGTTACTTTTAGGGAAAACGGCCGCCGCCCGGTCTGGTCCGCTGGATGCCCTTGCCGCCATCAAGCGGCTGGTCCTCGCGGTTGGCATCGTCGCCAGCCTCGCTGGGCCGTTGGCCTCCTGCTCGGCCGCGCCGCTGAAACCGCCCCTGACCTTCGTGCAGAACATCCAGCTGCCGCGCGACACCACGACGCCCTCCATCGACCTCCTCGCGCTCGATCCCCGGAGCGGTCGGCTGTACGTGCCTCATGGCAGCAATAGCGCGCTCGACATCGTGGACGTCAAGTCGGATCGGTGGCTGGGCAGTGTCCCCCAGTTGCCAGGCATCAAAGGGGTGGCCGTTACCGCTGACCCCGACCTCGTCTTCACGTCGAATAGCGGCGGGACCGTCAGCGTCGTCGACGCCCGTACCCTGACGGTCGTCAAGACCATCCGGGTTGGCGGCTCGCCAGACGCCATCGATTACGATCCGGTCCACGATTCTGTAGTAGTCAGCCTTGGCTCAGCGAGAGCCGTGGCTTTCATCGACCGCACAACGTATACAGAGCTGGGGCGGGTGACCCTTCCGGGCAAGCCCGAGTTGATGGCGGTGGACCGCCAGGCTGGCCGAGTCTTTCTGGGGATCCACGACCAGGATGAGGTGGTGGTGATCGACGGAGGATCCCTCGCCGTCACCCTCACCTACCACGGCTGCGACATCAAGGCTCCGACGGGGCTCGCCTACGATCCGGCGCAGGGGCGCCTCTTCGTGGCCGGCACCAAGCAGTTGAATATCCTCGACATCGTCGTCGGACGATGCCTCGGAGTAGTGGACCTGGCCAGCGGGACTGACCAGATCGTGTTCAACGAGCACACCCAGCACGTGTATACGGCGAACGCTGCTAGCCGGAATGTCTCCATCGTGGACAGCCCCACGATGAAGCCGCTCGGCATTGTGGGCACCGGGCGCGACGCGGGCACGATCGCGACTGACCCCACAACCGACCGGGTCTACGTCGCTGTGGCCCTGGCCGGGATCATCGCCGTCTATCACGACCCTTAGTTAGGAGAGACACAAGACACCCCCTCCCGGCCCTCCCCCTAGCAGGGTGTTGAAGAACGGTCAGCGACGCGGATTGAGCCGTCGATGAAGACCCAATCCTCGCCTGGACCCACGCGAGAACTGGTTGGTGCCGTCATTGCTTTCGCCACCTCACGCCGGTTGGGCGAGCAGGTTCGCCATCCGGACGAGGTTGTAGGCCGTGGCCGTCAGCTCGGCCCACAGTTGGTTGACGCGCACGCCTCGGTAGCGCAGCTTGCGCCCGCCCCCGACCGTCTTCACCCACCCATAAATCTCCTCGGCGCGCTTGCGCAGCCGTTGACTGAGCTGGTAGCCGACTTGCCGGGTGGTGCGGCCGTCGATGGCACTGCGCTGCCGGGTCGTGTTCTGAGCCACATGCGGAGTGACCCCCAGGCGCCGACAGTCTCGGACGAAGTCGGCGGTGTCATAGGCCTTGTCACCGGCCAGCGTCAGTCGCCGCCCCCGGCGGCGCCGCAGCCGGCTCAGCATCCGCAGGCCCGCGTCGCGTTCGGCCGTCCCCGTCGCGGTCGTCACCAGCACATCCACCACCAGCCCGTTGCGGTTCTCCATCAGCACGTGCCCGGCCAGGCAGAGCTTCGCTTCCCGCCCCGGACCTTTGCGTGCCAGCCGGGCCTCGGGATCGGTCGCCGAGATATAGAGGTCATTGGTGCGCGGTTTGCCGCGGAAGTCCACGTCCGGGTTGCGGCTGCCGCTGCCGCCGCCCGTCGGCGGCCAGTGCGCCTCGTCGCGGGGGCGCAAGCTCTTGAACGAGGCCCACGCCTCCAGCAGGGTGCCGTCCACCGTGAAATGCTCGCTCGAGAGCAGCCGATGCCGTTTGGCCTGGGCCAGCACGGCGGCGAAGAACTGGGCGGCGATATCCTGGTCCAGCAGCCGCTCCCGATTTTTGCTGAAGCTGCTGTGCTCGAAGCCCGGCGTCTCCACGTTCAGGTCCAAGAACCACTTGAAGAGCAGGTCGTACCGCAGCCGCTCGCAGAACTGGCGCTCACTGCGAATCGAGTAGAGGGCCATCAGCAGCGAGCCCTTGAGCAAGTGCTCGGGCGGGATGGAGGGCCGGCCGACCTCGGCGTACATGGCGTCGAGGCGCGGCCCGATGGCGCGCAGCGCCTCCTCCACGATGGGTTTGATCCGGCGGATCGGATGCTCGGCGGGGATCAACTGGTCGGGCGTGACGGTGCTGAGCATCGTCACCTGCTGGAGCGGGCTACCACGCATGCAAGAACCTCCAGGGCGGGTTGCTCGCATTCTATGGCCTCGCCCTGAAATGAACCAGCCTTTTTCAACACCCTGCTAGGC
>DASPZT010000325.1:0-3630 GCA_035636135.1 Candidatus Limnocylindria bacterium
CGCGAACTCGATCTCGCGCCTGCGGCCGCGCTGGCCGCGCCGGCCGCTGACCCGCTAGCTATCGTCCGGCCGGCCGGGTCGTCGGACCCGTGGCAGATCGCGGCGAGGGTGCTCACGGCTACGTCGGCCACCGTGACGCCCGCTGACTATGACGCGATCCAGTGCACGCCTACCTCGAGCAGCACGGTCAGGCTAACGCAGGCGCCGCTCGTACCGCTGGGACCAGTACTCGCCAGCGCAGGCTTCTACCCGGCATCGCCGCTGCCGCTCCCGGCGAACAGCACCCAGACAGCCTGGGCGAAATTCACCAATATCACCGGGCTGGTCTCCGGGACCACGCGGCTAGGCGACGAGCTTAGCTTGCTCTACAACGCGGAGACCATCGCGAGCAGCGTGTTCGCCTCGGTCGTCGACTGGGTGTGGAACGGCTCGGCGTTCGACGGATCCTAGGGCCGCCAGGCGGCGGCTGAAGCTCGCCGACATCGAGGAGGGTGCCCGGTCGGGTGTCACCGCATCGGCCGTGTAGAGCGGATTTGAACTCCCATGCCCCTGCGGCTTCGTCGGCCGCCGCTCGGCCGCCTAACACGAAAGCCCTGGTCAGGCCATGATCATATGTGTCGCGACTGGCGCAATACGCCTGACGGGCAGCGTGTCTATGTGGGGAAGTACTGGACCAGCACCCCGGAAGCCATGGCGGAAGCAGGCCGAGCGCTCGTCCGGCGCCTGGTTGGGGTCATCCAGCGGCATCCCGTCTTGGCCTCTGCCGATGTGGTGGTGGCTGTGCCGGTCATGACAGAACGTATCTCAGTTTCGGCGAGCGGATCGGGGCCAGCGTCGGCAGCGCTCTTGGGTTGCCCCTCGTTCGGGTGACTACTCCACGTGAGTTCCGGCCACCTGCAAAGGACCTGCCAGCCGCTGGAGATGACGCCGTGTGGAGTGAATTCTCCGTGGCCGAGAACCTGACGGGAGCGACCGCACTGATCGTTGACGATGTCTTCCGCACGGGGAGAACCATGTCGGCCGTCGGCTCGCCGTCATAAGGGCAGGTGCTGCGCGGGCTTGCGGGCTCGTTGCCGTGCGCACGATGAGAAGGTAAAGACCTCAGCCAGCTAAAAGGACCAGTCTTCGTCCTCGCGCCGGGGGATGCCAGGAATGCGGGTGTTGATCACAATCGTTCGAAGCTCACGGCTCAGGCGGTCCAGCGTTTCGTGATCAACTTGGAGTCGCGGCCGGGCAGTTACGCTCAGTGTCTGTGCGAGTGGGGCTAGAGGCACGGCTCCGCCCGCGACAGGACGATGCGCCGAGATGCGCGACAAGGACTGGGCGGCTTCCTCAAGCAGCGAGTTCCAACCGGAGACCTTTATGTGAGACTGGCGGTACGACTCGATCACGTCCCGCGCTATCACCGCTGAGCGGACCAGGTCCTGCTCAGCAGCCACCACGGGCCCTCCCTCAGCTATCTCCGCATGTCTGAAGCTCTCAATCCTTGCACATTCAGGATAGAGCGGCAGCGTCAGAATCTGTCGCAGACACGCAGAATCTGACGCTAGCTTAAAGGACGTGACCCGCCGACGACGGGGAGTAGAGCCTCCGGTACCCAGCAGCTACGGCACACCGCATGTGCGTTGGCAACCGTCCAATGATCACGACGCAGTTCGCGTCGCGGCGCTGAATATCCAGCACCTTGTGCTACACGAGATGCGTCGACTGGCGGGCGAGGGCTTCACTGCCGACCTCAGTCGGCTTCTTGGGGTCAGCCCTCGAACGGCACAGCGCATCACCGCAGGTGATCACATGCTCGGGATCGACGAGATAGTCGAACTGGCCTGTCTCTTCGGCGACCATGTACTCGGGGCGATCCCTCGCACGGTGACGGAACTGTTCCCCGATGCCTATCGTCCCTTCCTTCAGTCGTGGCGACCTGGCGCCGGGGAACTCCCGGACTTTGCTCCGCAACGCGTTCCGGAGACGATTGCATGGCCAGAACCGGTCGCGGGCCTGTGCCGCTGGCTGGCAGACGAGTTCCGGGCAGGGCGCATAGGCTTGATCAACGCCTGGGTGGTCGCTCACAGCCTGGCAGAGCGCCTCTCCGATGCGGAAATCCCCAGCAGCCTCATCATGGCAAGCAGATCTGACGCGCCCGCAGTCGGGCGGGTGGGTCTAGACGTGCTCACGCGTACCCCTACCCGCCTCCTCTTGTGTTGTCTGCTGGACCCGGTTGACGAGCCAGTCGGTGCCATGCGTGACACGTTGAGCGCCTTCTACGAGCTTCTCGCCCAGGACGGCCAGCGAGTGGCGCTGTTGTGCCTAGGGCAGCGGATGGACGGACAGTTCCGGGTCCATGTGCCCGGCTTGGTGGCGGCACAAGTCGGCGACACCCTCACAGTCTCATTCCAGGTGGCAGGAGGGCTTGGCGCACCAGCCGCAAGGGAGCACGGGGCGCCAGACCTCGCTCTGACATTGGAAGCAAGTGCCGTCAGCGACCGGGGCATACGCGTGCTCGCGGTTACGACAGGGTGCGCGATAACGATCGCGGCACTGTCGTGACATGAAGCAGGCCGCGCGGCTTGGGTGATGTTGTGTCGCATTACCTGGGCCGCACGGCCTTGTCCAAGCGTATCTTCACCGGCCTCCAGCCGCGGCGCCTCGGCAAACTCGTCGCTGAGCTGGCTGGCACCTGGATGGCTTCTGAGGAGTCCCGGCTGCGTGAGCGCCGGGGTCACGAGCGTTTGCGTGCGCCTGGAGCAGGCCCGGACCACGAACTCGTGTTCGCCGACCGCGTCATCGTGACCCTGGTGACGCTGCGCTTTCAGCTCCCGCACGCGGCACTGGCAGAGCTCTACCGGGTGGACCGCTCCACGGTCACCCGCGCGATCCGCGAGGTCCGGCCGCTGCTGGCCGCCCGCGGGTTCGCTGTGCCCGGCCGCCCCGGCCTGCAGCTTCGCACCCTGGCGGACGTCTTCGCCTACGCCTCGGCCCAAGGCGTGGAGCTGCGGCTGGACGGCACCGAAGTCCAGGTCCGCCGCCCGCGGGCCAGCAAGCCGGGCCGCCGCGCGTTCGTCTCGGGCAAGAAGAAGATGAACACCAAGAAGGCCGCTGTCGTCACTGACGGCGAGGGGCGCACGCTGTGGGCCGGGGCGTTCCGGCCCGGCCGCATGCACGACCAGACGGCTGTGCGAACCGAGGGCATCGCCGACCTGTTCGAGCAGTTTCCCGAGGTCAAGGCCAAGGTCGACGCCGGGTACCGGGGCCTGGCCAAGGAGTTTCCCGGCCAGGTCCAGGCCCCGCCGCTCAGGCCGAAGAAGGCCGCGACGCCGGAGGAAGCCGCCGCCTGGGACGCGGCGCGCCACCAGCAGTCATCGGAACGGATCTGCGTGGAGCACGCCAACGCCGAGCACAAGCAGTGGCGGACCCTCCAGCGGTTCCTCGGACGACGCGAAGACTTCGACGAGACCTACATGGCCGTTGCCGGCCTGGTCTCCGACCGCGCCGCCGAAAGGTGATCACCAATCAGACAGTCCGCCAGGCCAGCACGCCCCGACCTCAATCGCGCACCACGTCGTAACCTCAGCTGACTCCAGCGGGCGGCTGCCGACCGCTGGGACCGGCGCCAGAAGTTACAACAAGGTT
>DASPZT010000326.1:0-7655 GCA_035636135.1 Candidatus Limnocylindria bacterium
AGCGGATGCAGATCCCCTTCCTGGGTGAGATCCCGCTCGATGCGCGTATTCGCGAGGGTGGCGGGCCGGGGGTGCCCATCATGATCAGCCAGCCCGACTCGCCGCTAGCGGCCGTCTACCGCGACGTTGCCTCCCATCTGGCGGGGGCCAATGCTCTCTGGTACCGTTAAGCAGTTCCTGTTCGACGTGAACTGGGGTGAGCTCGACTACCTGGTGGTCGACCTGCCCCCCGGCACCGGAGACGTGCAGCTGACCCTTTCCCAGAGCATCCCGATGACCGGGGCGGTGGTGGTGTCCACGCCCCAGGACGTGTCCACCGCCGACGTCGGTCGGGCCATCCAGATGTTTAACACCCTCAAGGTGCCCAACCTGGGCCTAGTCGAGAACATGAGCTACTTCTTGTGCCCCCACTGCGGGGAGCGGACCGAGATTTTCGGGCATGGCGGGGCGCGGGCGCTGGCCGAACGCATGCAGATCCCCTTCCTGGGTGAGATCCCGCTCGACGCCCGCATTCGGGAGGGCGGCGGGCCGGGGGTGCCCATCATGATCAGCCAGCCCGACTCGCCGCTGGCGGCCGTCTACCGTGATGTCGCTTCCCATCTAGCCGCCCAGGTCAGCATCCGCAACTTCAAGCAGGCAAGCTTCATCCCGCTGCGCACCGTCTGACTCTGACGAGCGCGCGCCGGCGTCTGATCGCCGTCTGTGGGGAATCAACCCGCCAGACAACGCTGGGCGACCTCGCCTTCGAGGTGGGGCGGGGGATTGCCCAGCGGGGCGCCGTGCTGCTCTGCGGTGGATCGACCGGGGTGATGGACCACGCGGCTCGTGGTGCGCGCTCGGTTGGCGGGCTGACCATCGGCATCCTGCCCACGGATGATCCGAAGACCGCCAGTGATTCCATCGACGTGGCGCTGGCCACCGGCCTGGGCCAGGCGCGGAACGCGGTGCTGGCGTATAGCGCCGAGGGCGTGATCGCGATCGGCGGCGGCTATGGGACGCTGTCCGAGATCGCGCTGGCCATGCGCATCGGCCGGCCGGTGGTCGGGCTGCGGACCTGGCGATTCGAGCGCAGTGGGCAAACGGAGGCGCCGCTGCCGTCGGTGGACACGGCCGACGAGGCCCTGGCCTGGATCTTCAGCCACCTGTCGTGACGACGGCGGCACCGCTTTCGCAGCGCGCCGAGGACCTGTTCCGGGCAGCGTTCCACGCGGATCCGGCAGCGGTCATCTCCGCGCCCGGACGGATCAACGTCATCGGCGAGCACACGGACTACAACGACGGGTTCGTCCTGCCGGCGGCGATCGACCGCTATGTAACCGTCGCCTTTCGTCCCCGCCCGCGAGGACCCGTGGAAATGGTGAGTGACCAGTCGGAGATACGCCTGCAGTTCGACGGCTTGCCGGCCGAGCGGCAGGGCACCTGGGGCGATTACGTGATCGGAGTCGCCCGAGCGCTAGGCGATCGGGGTGTCCCCAGCTTTGAGCTGGCTGCCACCAGCACCATCCCGATCGGCGCCGGCTTGAGCTCGTCGGCGGCGCTGGAGGTGGCCTCGGCCATCGCGATGCTGCATCCCAAATCGGCCGGGATGCTGCTGGCCGACGTGGCCAGGCTGTGCCGCGGGGTGGAGAACGACTTCATCGGGGCCCGCACCGGGATCATGGATCCCTTCATCTCCCTCGCCGGTCGCGCGGGGAGCGCACTCCTGCTCGACTGCCGATCGTTGCAAGCGCGAGTCTGTCCGCTGCCCGGCGATCAGTGGGTGTGGGTGCTGGCGGACACCCGCGTCAAGCACCAGAACGCGAGCTCCGCGTACAACGAGCGGCGGGCCCAGTGCGAAGCGGCCGCTACAGAGATAGGCGTGCCAAGCCTGCGGGACGCGACGGAGCCCGACGTCAATCGGCTCACGGACCCGGTGCTGCGGGCGCGCGCCCGGCACGTGGTGGCGGAGAACGCCCGGACCCTGGCGGCGGCGACGGTCCTGGAATCCGGGGATCCCCAGACCCTGGGGCCGTTGCTGTTTGCCTCGCATGCCAGCCTGAAGAACGACTTCGAGGTGAGCTGCGAGGAATTAGATGCTCTGGTGGAACTGGCGGCCTCGGCCCCAGGGGTGATCGGGGCGCGCATGATGGGGGGCGGATTCGGCGGGTGCGTGCTCATCTTGGCAGCGGCGGAAGCGGTCGATCCGCTGCAGACGCGCCTGGGGGGTGCGTATGCGGGACGGTTTGGCCAGCCGCCCGCTTTCTATCGAGTGCGGGCGGTGGATGGTGCGTGGGCCATCGACTCGTGATACCCTGACCACCGAGTCGTGACACTGAACGACTGCCTGTCCCTGTATCCCGTCCAAGCACTCAACCGGCAGCCGCTCAGCACGGGGTGGCGGATCGCGTTCGCTACCTTGGGTGAAGGCGAGGACCGCGGCTTCTCGCGAGTGGACTTCGACGACGACAGCTGGGCTCCCGCTGAGGTTCCACGGCTGCACGCAGCCACCGCCGGGCACGAGACCGTCTGGTATCGCGTCCGCTTTCCCCGGCCGCGGCACCGGCAACGCACGCTCCTGCGATTCGAAGGTGCCTTCCTGGTGGCCAATGTCTGGCTCAATGGGCGGCTGCTGGGCAGCCACTACGGCTATTTCGCGCCCTTCAGTTTCGATGTCTCCTCGTTCTTGCTGGAAGAGAACGTGCTGGCGGTCTGCGTGGAGACGCCGGTGGAACTCGATCTGGCGGCCAAGCGGCACGTGCTGGGGATCTTCGGAGACTGGGACTGCAAGCCCTACCCCAGCCGCGAGCTCGGACAGTTGCCGGAGGATTACACGTGGCAGGTCCCCATCGGACTCTGGCAGCCGGTCGTGTTAGAGCAGGTCGGGCACGTGGTGGCCGAATGGGTGCATTGCGACGCCGAGCTGGAGCGCGCCGACGTCGCTCGGCTGGCGCTTCGGGTGCGTCTGCGCAACCTGGACGGCCGCATCATGACCGGCGAGGTGCAGGTCCGCATCCTGGGCGGCGACGAGATGGCGCCGCTGGAGATGCGACGGGCCATCCGGCTCCCGGCACACGGCGTGATCGACGTCACCATGGAGCTGGCGCTGCCCTCGCCGCGACCGTGGTGGCCACACTCGCACGGCACACCCAGCCTGTACCGGGCCGACCTCTCGATCGTGGCCGACGAGCGCGAAGCGGCGGCCATCTCGAAGACGTTCGGGATCCGCGACGTCCGGCTCGACGTCCGGCCGGACGGCTGGGTCTTCCACCTGAACGGCCGAGCCCTGTTCCCGCGGGGGGCCAACTATGCCAGCGAGTTCTTCCTGGACTCCACCACCGCGGCCACCGCCAGCCGCGACCTGGAGCTGGCCCGCGCCGCCAATATGGACATGCTCCGGGTCCACGCCCACCTCGAGCCCGAGGTCGTGTACGCGGAGGCGGACACCCAGGGGATGCTCCTCTGGCAGGACTTCCCGCTCATCTTTTCCTACGCGCACCGGGCCGACGCCCGGGCGGCTGCGTTCTTTCGGGAGGCGGTGCTCTCCCAGGTGGAGGAGATGGTGCATCTCTTGTACGACCATCCGTCGGTGGTGTGCTATGCCATCCATCACGCGCCGTCGTGGTGCGACGCCTTTGCCTTCCTGGGCGAACGGCACGTCGAGCAGCTGAACCGCGACATCGACGAGGAAGCCGCGGCGCTGGCGCGCGCCCTGGACCCGGCCCGTCCGGCGTTCGCCGCTTCTGGCGATCGCGACCAGCACCTCAGGCTGGGGTGGGAGGAGGGTCACTGGCGGGAACTGGCCGAGCAGCGCCCCACCTTCGTCAGCGAAGTCGGGGCCCAGGCACTGCCCAGCGCCAACTCGCCGGTGTGGCGGTCGCTCAACGCCCGCTGGCCGGTGGCCGATGACGACCCGTCCTGGCGCTACGCCGGCTATCAGCCGACCGAGTGGGCGCGCAGCGGCATCGGCTTGCCGTCAACGCACCCGAGCCGGGACGCCTGTATCCGGGCCAGCCAGGAGTACCAGGCGCACCTTCTTCGCTTTGCCATCGAGCGCTTTCGGGCCCAGAAGTTCGCGGATTGCGGCGGGGTGCTGGTCTTCCAGCTGGTCGACGGGTTCCCGGGCGTGACCAAGTCCATCCTGGATCACGCCCGACGCCCCAAGCGCGCCTACCATGCCGTTCGGGAGGCCTTCGCCCCGGTCTTACTGGTCGCTGAGCTTCCCGAGGATGAGGCCGAAGCCGACGGCTTGCTCATCCGCCTGCCCCGCGGGCGGCCGGCCTGCCTGCGGGTCGTGTGCATCAACGATGACCCGAACCGTCACGGAGTGGCGCTGCTGCGCTGGCGCGTCTCCCGCCGCGGGGGACCGGGGCTGTCCTG
The DNA here is from genome assembly GCA_035636135.1 of Candidatus Limnocylindria bacterium. Taxonomy (GTDB): domain Bacteria; phylum Chloroflexota; class Dormibacteria; order CF-121; family CF-121; genus CF-121. The sequence goes on from DASPZT010000326.1 coordinate 4,357, forward strand.
GTGGCGCCGGCTGCGGGCCCGATTCGCCCGCCGCCGGTTTCGGGGCGAGACCCGGATCGAGCTGCCGGAGAGTACCGAGCCGGCCAGCGTGATCGCCGAACCCGTGCTGCGACTCCAGGCCGATGGCCTCTACCGCCTGACGGCCGAGCTCGAGTCGAAAGGCCAGGTGATCGCTACCCTGGATCAGCCCTTCCTGGTGGGGGATCCGCCCCGACGCGGCCGGCGGCTCAGCGAAGCTCCGGAGCACGAGGCGGTGCTGGCTCCGGCGGAGCGGTCGGTGGTGGCACGCTAGCCGGCAGCAATCCGGTCCGGCAGATCTCGGCGTAGATCCGACCGCTGGGGCGGATCCGCCGGTCGCGATCCATGAGGCCAAACTTCGCGGCATAGCCCTCGCCCCATTCGAAGTTGTCGAAGCACGTCCAGTGGAAGTAGCCCTTTACCTGGGCTCCCTCCGTCATGGCGCGACCGACCGCCCGGAGGTGATCGACGAGGTACGCAGGCCGCAGGTGATCGTCGGCGTCCGCGATGCCATTTTCGGTGACATAGATGGGGAGGCGGGCTTCGGCAAAGCCGCGCAGGGTGCGGTACATCCCCTCGGGATAGATCTCCCATCCCAGGTCTGACCGCGGCACGCCGGCTGGAATCAGCCGCGTGGCAAAGAACTCCGCCCGATTTCGGGGGCTGAACCGAAGGCGATCGCGGGTGTAGTAGTTAAGGCCCAGAAAGTCCTGGCTGCGGCGGGGGCCGCGGCCGCCGCTGATGAAGCGGCGCTGGAACCAGGTCAGGCGACCGGTCTCGAGGGCACGCAGCACGCCCAGGTTGAAGAGCCGGTTGTAGACCACGGCCACCAGCCGATCGAACGGTGCCCACCAGCGGTCGGGGTCAAACAGGCGCACATGGTGGGCCAGCCCGACCTGGCTGTGCGGCGCTCGCGCTTTGATCTGCTCGAAGGCCAGCCAGTGGCCGCGGATCAGGTTCCCCAGCACCCGTCCCGCCGCCGTCAGGCTCCGGTACCCGGGCGGCCAGTCGCCCTTCAAGTAGCTCTGGTAGGCAAGCACCGTGGGCTCATTGATCGTGACCCAGAACCGCACGGCATCGCCGAGTTCGTCAACCACCCGGCCCACGTACCGGGCGAAGAGGGCCGGCGCGTCGGGACTCTCCCAGGCAGCCTGCTGCGCAAACCACACCGGATTGGTGAAGTGATGCAGGGTCACCATCGGTTCCAGGCCGTGGGCCCGCAGCGACGCCAACACCTGCCGGTAATGGGCGATGGCCTCGGCCGAGAACTGGCCAGGACCGGGTTCGATCCGGCTCCACTCGAGAGACAGCCGATGGGCATTCTGGCCGAGCCGCGCGAGAAGGGCGAAGTCGGCGTCGAAACGCCGGTAGTGATCGTTGGCATCGCCCGATCGGTCGCCGTTGCGAATATGCTCGGGGACCTGTTCCCAGGCCCACCAGTCGTTGAGCCGGTTGTCGCCCTCCACCTGGTGGGCCGCCGTAGCGGTGCCCCAGAGGAAGCCCTGCGGAAACTGATCGGTCATCCGAACTGGCCGAGGCTGGTACCGAGGGCCACGGCCGCCACCGCCAGCACGAAGAGCAGGACTATGCCACACCCGATGGGTCCGACGACGGCGGCGGTGGCGCGCTCCATGGAGATCCCGTACTGGCTGCTGGCGGCCATCACATACAACACGTTCTCCCACACGAACACGCCCAGGGCCAGCACGGGACCCAGTGCGTCCAGCCGCGAGGCCGCGCGGGGTTGGTTGCCCAGGCGAGCGAAAGCGCCGGCCAGGCCGACCGGCAGGATGCAAAGCCCGACCAGCTGGATGTAGCCCGTGAGCTTCAGGTATCCGCGCAGCAGCCCATGACCGCCCAGCGCCCGGACGACCGCATGGATGACGGCGACTGCAGCCAGCCAGAACAGGGTGATGACGACCAGCCACACGAGCGGGAGGAGGAATCGTTGCGTGTAATACCAGTGCAGGAAATCGGCTTCGATCACGCCAGCGGTGGGGGAGAGGCCGATCAGGCTGGCCGTCGGCCGCGCGGGCTTGAGCGCATCAACCTCACTGACCAGGATGGTCAGCCCCGCGGCGAGGGCGAAAGCAAGAATCCCATCCCGGACCCGGCGTCGGTCGCGAATGGTGGCGAGTGCCGGGGCGGGGTGTCGGATCAGCTGGAGGAAGTCACTCCAGAGATACACTCCGCGGATTCTAACGGGCCGATCTTTCGATCTTTGCGTTCGTATACTGGGGCGGTCCGTGGGCCGTTAGCTCAGGGGTTAGAGCGGCCGGCTCATAACCGGAGGATCGGAGGTTCGAAGCCTCCACGGCCCACGAACCCCCGCTTCGAGTTGCTAAGCAGCGCCTGCCTGCGAGTTGACTCTGTAGCAAGTCCTTTACCTGGTCTCAATGCGCAGTGGCCGGTTGCTGACCAGCATGAGTGACTATTGCTGGTCGAACCCTTTGTTCTTAATCAACACCCAACCCTCGCCGTCCTTAAGCCGACTCCCCCGAGCCTCGATTTCGATCAGCAACCCTCGGCACTCGTCCGGTGACGTCCCGGTGTACATGCACAGCGTGGTGAGGTACCTACCGTCTGGGTAGCCGGGTTCGTTAAGCAGCGTCCTAAGCAGTTGCTTACGGGGCTCGTCCCTGCGTCGAGCCCGCCATCCCTCGAGCCACCTTGGCCCGAAATAGGAGCTGATGACGGTCGCGAGAACACCTAGCGTTCCCCCGACGAAGCCGCCAATGATGCCAGCCGTGAGCTCTGCAGACAATCCCCATACCCGCCAAGTTGGATCTTCGTGCGCCCATCGATGTTAGTCAAATCCCGTTGGCCCCCAACCCCCGAGATCGGATGGGAGGCTCAAGCCGTCGCTCTGGGGGCGTGGTGGGCGGCCAGAGGAGGACCGGCAGGTCTGGGATTCGGATTCAAGCCGTTCGCTCTCGATCGCACCATCAGACTCACTCTGGAAATTGACCGGACTTCTCATTACTTGGCGACTGGCGGTGTCGTACCGACGGGATCATGCTAGACGTTCTTCGAACAACCGTTCGCCCATCCGCGCCCGCGTGCCGTGCGCCACACCAGCTTCGGCATGGAGGGCTCGTTGACGCGCCTTGGTGTTGGTACTACTATAGTATTTACTATTGAAGGCCACGGCTCGCCGTTCGATTGGGATAAGAACAACCGGCGCCATGTTCAGGAGGCCGGCGTTGAGGCACACGAGGCTGAGGAAGCCGCCCTGGATGGTGGGCGGATCGGAACGGCGGCCTACAACGTTGGCACCGAGC
>DASPZT010000327.1:0-6516 GCA_035636135.1 Candidatus Limnocylindria bacterium
TAAAGGTCCGTCAATTCCCTTGTCCTACGCGGTGTCGTAGAGGAGACGAGCCCACTCCTCGCCGGAGAAGTCAAGATGCAGGCCCTGGAACGGGCCCAGGCCGCGAACCGTGACTGGGATCCGCTGGTCACGGATGTGACCGCCGCCGCAGCAGCGACTATCCTCGTACGCAATGACCAAGGGGTCGGCGCTGGGACGCTCGCCAAGCCAGCGGAGGGCCTCGTCGTCAAAGACCACCTCGAACGCGCCCATCAGGGCCATCCTAGACCAGCTTCCCGGCTGGCCGGGCCGGGTCGACTCGGTCGAGCCGCTGGAGGGCGGGATCACCAACCGGAACTACCGGGTGGTGGTGGCCGGGGAAGCGTTTGTCGTTCGGGTCGGTGGCGCACGAACCGAACTCCTGGGGATCGACCGCGGCATCGAGGCCGAGGCCACCCGGCTCTCGGCGGCGGCAGCGGTGGGGCCCGAAGTGTTGGCCTTCCTCCCCGGCCTAGGCGTGCTGGTGACCCGATTCATCAGTGGCGCCCCGCTGGCACTCGAAGCGGCGCGTCAGCCGGCCGGCCTGCAGCGAATCGCCGAGGCCCTCCGTCGCGTCCATGCAGCCGGGTACGTGGAGAAGACCTTCTCGCCGTTTCGGGTGGTCCGCGATTACTGGGTCACCGCCAGCCGGCATGGCGTGGCCATCCCGGAGGCGTTCGAATCGGCGCTCCGTACCGCCGACGAGGTGGAGGCGGCGCTCCCGCCCTTCACGCCCCGGTTCTGTCACAACGATCTGCTGAACGCCAACTTCATCGATGACGGCGCTTCCATCCGGATCGTCGACTGGGAATACGCCGGGATGGGCGATCCGTTCTTCGACCTCGGCAATTTCGCCGTGAACCACGAGCTGGACGCCAGCGGTGAGCGCGCGCTGCTGGCGGCCTATTTTGGCGAGTGCCGCGACCCGGACCTGGCCCGCCTGCGGCTGATGCGCGTCATGTCTGATTTCCGCGAGGCCATGTGGGGTGTGGTCCAGCAGGGGATCTCGACCCTCGACTTCGATTTCCGTGCTTACGCCCACAAGCACTTCGACCGTTTCCAGGCGGCCGCGGCGCAGCCGGCGTTCCGCGATTGGCTGCGCCTGGTCCGGGGGTGAGCCTCCCCGACCGGGCCCGGATCGTCATCATCGGCGGCGGCGTGGGCGGCTGCAGCATCGCCTACCATCTGGCCGAGCGCGGAGCGCGCGACGTTCTCCTGCTGGAACGAGCCGAGCTGACCAGCGGGTCGACCTTCCACTCCGCGGGCCTGGTCGGGCAGCTGCGCTCCAACCTGCCGCTGACGCGGATGATGATGCTGAGCGTCGAGCTGTACCGGCGATTGGGAACGGAGACCGGCGTCGACCCCGGATGGCGAGAGGTCGGCAGCCTGAGGCTGGCTTCCTCGGGACCCCGCCTGGAAGAACTGGAGCGGCAGGCCGGCTGGGGCAAGAGTTTTGGCCTGCCCATCGAGATCATCGGCCCGGACGAGGCCGGGCGACGCTTTCCGCTGATGACGAGCTCCGGGGTGCTGGGCGCGGCCTTCATTCCGACCGATGGGTACCTCGACCCCAGCGGCCTGGCCCTTGCCCTGGCCGAGGGCGCCCGCCGGCGGGGGGTGTCCGTCCAGACCGGGACCCGAGTGACGGGCATCCGGGTCGAGCGCGGCGCGGTGCGCGGGGTCCAGACCCCGGAGGGCTTCGTCGAGGCCGCGGTGGTGGTCAACGCCGGCGGCATGTACGCGGCCGAGATTGGCCAGATGGCGGGGGTGACCGTTCCCCTGGTCCCCATGGCGCACCAGTACCTGATCACGCGCGTCAGCGAGCCAGTCCCGGACGATCTGCCCACCATGCGCGACCCCGACTTGCTGGTTTACTTTCGGCGGGACGCCGGCGGCCTGCTGATGGGCGGCTACGAGCGTCACCCAGCGCCCTGGGGGTTGCAGGGCATCCCCAGCGATTTCAACAACCGGTTGCTGGCCGCGGACTGGGACCGGTTTGCCGAGCTTTCCGAGAACGCCATCAGGCGGGTGCCGGCCCTGGAGGCCGCCGACATCGTTAAGCTGATCAACGGTCCGGAGGCCTTCACCCCCGACAACGAATTCATCCTGGGCGAGAGCCCGGTCCACGGCTTCTTCGTGGCCGCCGGGTTCTGCGCCCATGGCATCGCCGGCGCCGGCGGGATGGGCCGGATGATGGCGGAATGGATCCTGGACGGCCAGCCCAGCCTCGACCTGTGGAAAATGGACAGCCGCCGCTTCGGGGCCCAGTACCGAAGCCGCCCCTATGTCCGGGACCGCACGATCGAGGTCTACTCCACCTACTACGACATCCACTATCCGAACGAGGAGCGGCAGGCCGGCCGGCCGCTGCGCCTCTCCCCTACCTACCCCCGGCTCACCGACCTGGGTGCCGCCTTCGGCGAAAAGTCCGGCTGGGAGCGGCCCAACTGGTTCGAGGGCAACGCCACTCCGGACGGGGTGCGCCGACCTCGGGGTTGGGCGGGCGAGCACTGGTCACCCGCCATCGCGGCCGAGCACCGGGCGACTCGGGAACGGGTCGCGCTGTTCGATGAGACGTCCTTCGCCAAGATCGAGGTGTCGGGGCCGGGCGCCCTGCTGTTCCTGCAAAGGCTGTGCGACAACGACATCGACCGGGCGGTGGGCGCCGTCGTGTACACGCAGATGCTCAACCCGCGAGGCGGGATCGAGTGCGACTTCACCGTGACCCGGCTGGCCGATGACCGCTTCGGCATCGTCACCGGCACCGCCTTTGGCAACCACGACCTGGGCTGGATTCGCCGGCATCAGCCCGAGGACGGCAGCGTCGAAGTGCGCGACCTTACCTCCAGCCGGGTCTGCCTCGGCGTGTGGGGCCCGCGGGCGCGCGACGTCCTCCAGCCGCTGAGCTCGCAAGATCTCTCCAATGCCGCCTTCCCGTACATGACCGCCCGGTGGCTCACTGTCGGCGAGGTTCCCTGCCTGGCGCTCCGCGTCACCTACGTGGGCGAACTCGGCTGGGAACTCTACTGTCCGACCGAGTACGGACGGCGGCTGTGGGACCTGGTCTGGGAGGCGGGCCAGGAGCACGGCATGGTGGCGGGTGGCTACCGGGCCATCGACTCGCTTCGCCTGGAGAAGGGATATCGAGTGTGGAGCAGTGACATCACGCCCACGGACAATCCGTTTGAGGCCGGGCTCGCGTTTGCCGTCCGGCTGCAGAAGCCGATCGACTTCATCGGCAAGCCCGCCCTGGTCGCCGCCCGGACGGCCGGCATCACCCGCCGCCTGGTTCCCCTGCTGCTCGACGATCCCCAATCGGTCGCCATGGGTGGCGAGCCCGTCAGTGTGGGCGGGCGTGTCGTTGGCCGGGTGACGAGTGGCGGCTACGGCTACACGCTGGAGCGGAGCATCGCCTACGCGTACCTGCCGGCCGATCACGCCACCGCGGGCGCTTCCGTCAACGTCGAGGTCTTCGGCCAATCCGTGGCTGCCGCGGTGGCGGCCGAGCCGCTCTTTGATCCATCGGGAAGCCGGATCCGGGCGTGAGCGAGTCCGAAGCCCTGCTCAAGTTCGCCCTGGAGCTGGCCGATGCCAGCGACCGCATCGCCATGAAGCATTTCCGTGGCGATCTGCAGATCCAGACCAAGCCCGACCAGACGCTGGTCACCCGCGCCGATACCGAGATCGAGCGCCACCTGCGGGACCGGATCGCGAGTGCCTTTCCCAGCCATGCCGTGCTGGGTGAGGAATTCGGAAAGGACTCCGGGTCGGCCGAGTCGCGCTGGATCATCGACCCCATCGATGCCACCGCCAACTACGCGCGAGGGGTCCCGGTCTTCGCCACCTTGCTGGCCTACGAGCGCGCCGGCGAGCTCCTGCTGGGGATCATCTCAGCGCCAGGGCTCGGCCAGCGCTGGCACGCCTTGAAGGGGCATGGCGCCTGGAACGGCACCCGGCGGCTGCACGTCTCCCAGATCGGCGACCTTGCCCGGGCCCAGGTGTTTTATGCGTCGCGGACGGCATTCATCGCGATTGGTCGCGAAAAGCAATTCGATGCGGTGGTGGGATCGACCTGGCGCGATCGCGGCTTCGGTGACTTCTGGGGCTACGCACTCGTCGCTGAGGGTACGGGTGAGGCGATGTTCGAGCCCGAACTCTTTCCCTGGGACCTGGCGGCCCCACTGGTCCTGATTGAGGAAGCCGGTGGCCGGGTTACCGATTTCCAGGGCCGGCGCAGCTACCAGGGGCCGACAGCGCTGGCCACCAACGCGCTGGTCCACGAGGCCGTCCTCGAGAAGCTAAACCACGACTAGCTGGTCTCGTGGTCAAGGCGGCGCCACCACGAGACTTCGATCAGGCCACACTTCGTTCCAGATGTTGTCGTGGAACCTACGGATCGCCTCATCCTTCCGAGGGGCTGAAGACCGCTTTACGGCTCCGGTACTGCCTCGCAACCACACCCGCAATAGCGGCGGCTAGACTAAAGCAGGATCATGGCAACGCCCGTGCGGGATGTCGATTTGCCCCTCGCAGCTGAGCTCGCCCGGCTGCGCGACGCCCTGAGAAACGCACGCCTCGTGGACAAGGCAACCTTGGTCGCGGTGGTCATTTTGGTGGGAGCCGCGCTAGCGCTGGTCAAGATGCTTCCCAAGGACGGCGCGCTCAAGAGTCAGCCCGAAGAAGATCCCTTCCACCGCAGCCTTCGCAGGGCGCCAGAGGACGACGAGCCCCCTGACTCCGTCGAGGAGGAGCAAGCCGCCCGTGCCCGGACGGAGCCGAGCATCTCTTGGGAACAGGCAAAGCGCGAGCTTGCCGAGCCGGACGCCTGATCTCCCTGGCGGCTCGGCCTTTACTTCTACCCCAGCTCAGGCACTAAAGCCCTGCCTGCACCGGCGCCGTCTTTTCGCATAGCATCCCCACCCGCCATGAGCCTGCGCCGTCCCAACGTGACTGCCTTTCGATGCTTCCTGACCAGCTACAACAGGCGGAGGGCCTTATGAGTTCGCAGTCCTCGTGGCGCATAGAGATCAAACCCTCGGCGGTGAAGGCGCTGCGGCGCCTCCCGATTTATCGCCGATCCGGCGGCGCGAGTCGTCACCGTGCTCGTCGTCAAGTCGCGCGGACAAGTCTACAAGCCGCGATGACCGACTCCATCAGCCAGAGGGTCATCGGCCCGGCTAACCGCCGTCACTCGTGACTGGGAGCCGGTCGCCACGCGGCAGGCAGGCGGATCATCCCCAGCGTGAGCCCGATGCCCACCAGGACCAGGGCCAAGCCCGCCACGATGTTGGCCGTGGCCGGTTCGCGTAGCAAGACGACGCCATAGATCAGCGCCGTGCAGGGCAACAGGTAGGTCACCATCGAGGTCCGCGTCGGACCGACGTTCCGGATCAGCCGGAAATAGAACAGGTAGGCGATCCCGGTGCCCAGGACGCCCAGACCGACCAATGAGAGCACGGGGAGCAGGTGGACGCCATGCTGCGGCAGGCTGGTCAGGGCGAACGGAGCCACCATCAGCCCGGCGAAGACACTCTGTCCCAGCGGGGGCAACAGGGGCGGCACGCCCTGCAGCCGCGCCCGAACGATCACCAGATTGAGGGCGTACGACAGCGACGCCAGCAGGACCGCGCCGCCACCCAGCAGCGATGCGCCCGCCAGTGACGACGTGCCGATCCCGAGCAGGACCGCCACTCCCAGGAAGCCGATCACGATCCCCAGCAGCTTGCTGGGCGTCAGCCGATCCTGGCTGCCCAGCCACAGGTGCGAGATCGGGGCCGCAAAGAAGGGCGTGGTGGCATTGAGGATGGCGGCCAGGCTGCTGGAGATGTGCACTTCGCCGTAGGTAATCAGCAGGAAGGGGATCGCCGAGCCGGTCGCCCCGATGATCACCAGGACCGGGAGCGCTCGGCGCCATCCGGCCAGCGAGTAGCGGCCCACCACCACGATCAAGACCAGGGTGACGGCCCCCAGCAGCAGCCGGATGCCGACCACGTCCCAGACCGAGAAGTCCCGCAATCCGACCTTGATGAACAGGAAGGAGGCGCCCCAGATCAGGGCCAGCAGGAGGAGGTCGACGACGTCGCCGCGGCGCACTGAAGCCAGAAGCCCTAGCAGGGTGTTGAAAAAGGCTGGTTCATTTCAGGGCAAGGCCATAGAATGCGGGCAACCCATCCTGGAGGTTCTTGCATGCGTGGTAGCCCGCTCCAGCAGGTGACGATGCTGAGTACCGTCACACCCGACCAGTTGATCCCCGCCGAGCACCCGATTCGGCGCATCAAGCCGATCGTGGATGAGGCGCTGCGCACCCTGGAGCCACGCCTCGACGCTATGTACGCGGAAGTGGGCCGGCCCTCCATCCCGCCGGAGCACTTGCTCAAGAGCTCGATCCTGATGGCCCTCTATTCCATCCGCAGCGAGCGGCAGTTCTGCGAGCGGCTGCAGTACGACCTGCTCTTCAAATGGTTCCTGGACCTGAACGTGGAGACGCCCGGCTTCGAGCAC
>DASPZT010000328.1:0-4821 GCA_035636135.1 Candidatus Limnocylindria bacterium
GGCGCGGTCAAGAGCTGGTAGATGGCGGTGACGACTTCGGGCGAGAGATCGATCACATCCATCGTCCCTTCGCCGCGATCCACGTCGTTCTTGTAGAGCGTGAACGCCGTGCGGCCAGTGGTCACCACTGCGCCGCCGTCGTAGAAACTTTCGATCAGGCTGCCCTGGTAGAACAGGATCATGCCGCGAGACGCTTGCCCGGTTAATCGCAGATATCCGGTGAGCCGGTCGGCACCCAGGGAGCGAAGCAGCTTGGGAAAATCGACAAAGGCCGTCTTCAGGGATTCATAAATGAGCCTCCCCACCGGCAAGGGGTAGAGCTCCGTGGCCGAGACCGACGACTCGGCCGCCGGCGCGGGCGAGCTGTTGTTGGGCGCCACCGGCGTCGGAGCCTTGGCGGTGGTCGTCGACGTCGAGGCCGTCATCGTTGGCACGGCCCGGTCGGCGGAACCGGAGTTGGAGGGGGCCAGCCCGCGCCGCTCCGCTTCAGCCAGGATGTCGGCCGTCGAAGCCTTGATCGTCTCCTCGGCCGGTAGCTTGGACTTGGGATCGAACGTGTAGTCACCGTGCTGCCAGGTCAGCGGCACAAAGACCGCTTCTTCGCCCTGGGTGCCGTCGCCATAGGCATGGAAAAGATGGCCGAAAAGGAAGAAGAGTGCAAAGGTCTCACTTCCCTGTCGCACCTGTAGCGTCCCTGTCGCCCGCTGCGCCTGCATCGACTGCAGGAGATTTGCCAGCGGCATCTGCTCCAGGGACCCGCGATTGTCGAAGAGTTTCGGCGTTTGCTCCTTGGTGTCCAAAAGCCTCCCGCCGCCCCGGAATTTTCCCCATGTTAGCACAGGCCAAATTGAGATCAGTCAAGCCCCGAGTGACCCGGCGTGGCCCAATTCAGCGGATCTCACCCCGTTACCTACTAATCTGGGGAGCGTGCCGCTCATCGAGTGCAGCGATGCCGGGTCCTGGGATGCATTCGTCTCGGCCGCATCGGATGGCACACCTCTCCAGGCCTGGGCATGGGGTGTGCTCAAGGCCACCACCGGCTGGTCTGTGCGTCGATTCCTATGGACTGTGGGTGCCGGCCTGCCGGTCGGCGCGATTTCGGTGCTACGGCGGGCCCTCCCCGGTGGGTTGGCCCTGCACTATGCCCCGCGTGGCCCGGTGCTGAGCGGCCGCCCACAGGAGTGGCCCGCCCTGTTCGCGGCCCTGCAGACCGCGCTCAAAGACGACGGGGGCATCGTCCTCAAGGTGGATCCTGCGTGGACCGCCGACGAGGACCGCGCCAGCATGGCGCAGCTCGGTGGCCGACTCAGCCGTCGCGCCATCCAGCACCAGGCAACCTGGGTGGTCGACATCAGCGGTGGCGACGCGGCTCTGCTGCGGATGAAGGAGTCCACCCGACGGAACATCCGCGCCGGCGAGCGGCAGGGTATCAGCGTCGAGGCTTCCGACAGCGATGCTGCCATGGACGCGTTTTATGACGTGCTGCGTGCCAGCGCCGACCGCCGTCACTTCGTCATCCGGCCGCTCTCGTACTATCGAGCCCTGCTGCGGGCGTTCGCGGAGCGCGGCCAGGTGGCGGTCTATCTGGCGCGGCATCAGGGAGAGCTGGTGGCCGGCGCGGTGATGCTCGTGTTCGGCACCACGCTGACCTACCTGTACGGCGGCACGCGCCTGGATGGCGACCTCAAGCCCGGCTACCTGTTGCACTGGCGGGCGATCCAGGACGCGCAGCAGCGCGGTTGCATCCGCTATGACATGTGGGGGGTGCCGCTGGATCCGACGCCCGAGCATCCCGGGTATGGATATTACGTCTTCAAGACGCGCTTCAACGGCGGGCTGATCCGCTACATCGGCTTGTACGACCTGCCCATCCGGCAGCCACTGGCGGCCGCGCTCCGGTTGGGCGAGCGCTTCATCCGGGCCGGGCAGCCGGAATTCGTGTGAAGACGACCCAGGTCACCTCAGACGGGGCGGCCGAGTGGGACCGCATGCTGGAGCAGTACCACGGCAGTCTGCTGCAGAGCTGGCGGTGGGGCGAGCTGCAATCCCGCTTTGGCTGGCACGTGGAGCGGCGCTGCTTCGACGATGGCGCGGCCGGCCTCTGCTCCCTGCAGCTGACGGCATCCCTGCTGCCGGGCGGGGCCATCGCCTACGTGCCGCGAGGACCGATCATCGTGCCTGCCAGCCGCGCCGAAGGTCTCGACGTGCTGACCCAACGGGCCCGGTCGCGGCGGGCGCTGGTGCTGCGCCTCGAGCCCGAGGTGCCGCCCGACGATGACTGGTCGACCCGGCTGGCCGCCGCCGGGTGGTCGCCGGGGACGCCGGTGCAACCGCAGGTCACCAGCCTGCTCGACCTGCGGCCGGAAGTCGAGGCGCTGCGGGCGTCGTTCAAGCCCAAGACGCGATACAACCTGGGGCTGAGCGAGCGCAAGGGGGTCACGATTGTCCAGAGCCAGGACGTGGCCGCGTTTGCGCGACTGAGCGCCGCCACCGCCCACCGGCAGCGCATCCATCTCCCCGGCCCGGACTACTACCGCACCCTGCTCGAGCTCTTCGGTCCCCAAAGGGCTCGCCTCTACCTGGCGTCGCACGATGGCACCCTGCTGGCCGGGATCCTGGTCGCCCGGTTCGGCCGTACCGCCTACTACTTGTTCGGCGGCTCGGCGGATGACGGCAAGGAGTTGATGCCCAACTATCTCCTCCACTGGCGGGCCATGCTGGAGTTCAAAGCCCTCGGCTGCGAGGTGTATGACTGGTGGGGGATCCCGGATGAGCCGGCGCCCGACCACCCCTGGTTCGGGCTGTATCGCTTCAAAACCGGGTTTGGCGGCTCGACCGTCCGCTACCTCGGCCTCTACCAGCGAGCTCTGCAGCCGCGGGCCTGGGCCCTGGAGAAGCGGTTAAGAAAATTGAAGACAAGGCTGACGGGATCTATACTCGGCTAACAGATGTTAAGGGGGGATCGAACCCTACGATCCACCGACCGAGCCCTGCGATCGAACGCCTTCGAGCAGTCGCTGCAGGCCCTGGTCATCGTCGACCGGGAGTCAACCGTGGTCGGCCTGAACCACGCCGCCGAGCGCCTGACCGGCTGGAGTCGGGCGGAGGCGATGGGCCGGCCGGCGGCGGATGTCCTGGAAGTCCGGACGGAGACGGGTGTCAACCTGTGCGCCGCCAACGGGCCGCTGCGCCGGGCCTTACGCCTGGGCAAGGCGGTCGATACCCACTTTGCCTACCTGTTCCGCTTCCGGACGAGTGACGAACCACTCCGTGTCTCCTACAGCGTGGCGCCCATCCGAGACGGCGACGGCGTGGCGGCCGTGCTGGTGGCCATCCATGACGTCACCCCCGAGCTGGAAATCATCCAGGCGAAGGATGCGTTGATGCTGGCCGCCTCGCACGAGCTGAAGACCCCGGTCACCACGCTCAAAGGATTGAGCGAACTCCTGCTCGACTTCGACCTGACCGAACCGCAGCGGCGCGAACTGCTGCAGGACCTGCACGGCCAGGTCAACCGGATGGAGCGGCTGATCACCGACCTGCTGGACGTCAGCCGGATCGATGCCGGCCGGATGTCAATCGAGCTCTCCAGCGTCGAGGTGGGGCCGGTGATCGATCACGCGTGCGAGGAGGTGCGGCCCCTGCTGCAGCAGCGGCCGCTGCGACGCTCGGTCCCGGCAGCACTGCCGCCGGTGTTTGGCCAGTCGCAGAAGCTGCATCAGATCCTGGTCAACCTCCTGACCAACGCCATCAAGTACTCGCCCGACGGCAGCCCCGTGGAACTGTCGGTGACCGCGGATCGCGAGCAGGTGCACTTCGGGGTCCGTGATGAGGGCGTTGGCATCCGGTCGGAAGACCTACCGCGAGTCTTTCACAAGTTCTACCGCGCGGAGGACCCCGTCGTCCGACGCATCCCAGGCACGGGCCTGGGCCTCTACATCGTCCGCAGCCTGGTCGATATGCTGGGCGGGCACGTGGACGTGCGCAGCCAGTACGGGAAGGGGAGCGTCTTCACCATTTCGCTGCCGCGGGCGCAGGCCGACCGGGCCCGCCGGCGAGCGGCCGTCGCGGCGTCGTGATGCCAGCCGCCAAAAAGATCCTGGTAGTCGACGACGAGGCGATGATCCGCAAAGCCATTCGCCTGGCCTGCGAGAAGGAAGGCTACGAGGTGATCGAAGCCGAGACCGGTTCCGAGGCCCTGCGCAAGGTGGACGTCAGCAAGCCCGACCTGGTGCTGCTGGACATCATGCTGCCGGACGTCTCCGGCTTCGATGTGTGCCGCGATATTCGCAAGGCCGGCATCCGTATCCCAATCATCATCCTGAGCGCTAAGACGGAGGAGATCGACATCGTGGTGGGCCTGGAGATCGGCGCGGACGATTACATCACCAAACCATTCCGGACGCGGGAGCTGCTGGCCCGCATCGCGGCCCACCTACGCAAGGCGCGCCAGGAAGAGGAAGCCATCAACCAGGGCCGCCTGGAGTTCAAGGACCTGGTCATCGACCTCAATGAGCGGCGGGTCTTCCGCGATTCGCAGGAGGTGGTGCTCACCCACACCGAGTTCGATCTGCTGGCCTTCCTGGCCTCCAATGCGGGCAAGGTGCTCTCCCGGGAGAAGATCCTGAATCACGTCTGGGGCTACGAATATCCGATCGAAACCCGGGTGATCGATGTCCACATCCGCAACCTCCGTAGGAAGATCGAGTCGGACGCCGCCCATCCGTTCTTCATCCTGGCCGTGCCCGGCATCGGATACCGCTTTACCAGCGCCGGCAAGGCGACCTAGCGCCGCGTGGCGAAAGAGCTCGACGGCAAGGT
>DASPZT010000329.1:0-4157 GCA_035636135.1 Candidatus Limnocylindria bacterium
TGCCGAACCCCGATGACTTCGCCGATAGCGCCGAGCGGGAGTCCGCTGCCAGGGCGCTGGAGTACATGGCGCTAGCCGCCGGCACGCGGATCGAGGACATCGCCATCGACCGCGTCTTCATCGGCTCCTGCACCAACGCCCGGATCGAAGACCTGCGGGTGGCGGCGGCCGTACTGAAGGGCAAACACGTCCACCCTCGGGTACGCGCCATGGTGGTCCCCGGCTCAGCATCGGTGAAGGCGGCGGCCGAGGCCGAGGGTCTGGACGACGTCTTTCGCCAGGCCGGGTTCGAGTGGCGCGACGCCGGCTGCTCGATGTGCCTGGGCATGAACCCCGACATCCTGGCGCCGGGGGAGCGCTGCGCCTCGACCAGCAATAGAAACTTTGAAGGGCGCCAAGGAAGAGGGGGCCGCACCCACCTGGTGAGCCCGCCGATGGCCGCGGCCGCCGCGCTGGCCGGCCATTTTGTCGACGTCCGGGAGCTCGGCTGATGGAACCCGTTCGCACCATTCACGGGCTGATGGCACCCCTGGACCGGGCCAACGTCGACACCGACCAGATCATGCCCAAGCAATTCTTGAAGCGCATCGAACGCTCGGGCTACGGCCCGTTCCTGTTCTATGACTGGCGCCAGGCCGGGGGCTTTGTGCTCGACGACCCGGCCTACCTGGGCGCCACGGTCCTGGTCGCGGGTCCCAACTTCGGCTGTGGCTCGTCGCGGGAGCACGCGGCCTGGGGGCTGCAGGACGCTGGCTTTCGCGCCGTCATCGCGCCGTCGTTCGCGGACATCTTCCGGGCGAACTGCGTGAAGATCGGCCTGCTGCCGGTGGAGCTGGACGAACCCGCCGTGCAGCGCCTGCTGGCGCTTGCCATGCGGGCGCCGGACGCGCCGGTCACCGTTGATCTCCCGACCCAGTCGGTGCGCGCGGACGGGATCGAGGCCAGCTTTGCCATCGATTCGTTCTGGAAAGAGTGCTTGCTGAACGGCTGGGACGAGATCGGCCTTACGCTCCGCCAGGAAACCGCCATCGCCGCGTACGAAGCTCGCCGGCCCGACTGGCTACCGCGAGTCGGTTAGCTTAGGCCTGCTCGAGCCCGAAGGCCCGGTGCAGCGCCTGCACCGCATCCTTGACCCGGTCCGCGTCGATAATGCAAGTAATCCGGATCTCGGAGGTCGAGATCATCTCGATGTTGATGCCGGCCGCCGATAGCGTCCGGAACATCGTGGCTGCCACGCCCGGTTGCTGGTTGATCCCGCTGCCAATGAGGGCGACCTTGGCCAGGCCCCGGCGCTGCTCGACGGTGCGGGCGCCCATCGACTGAGCCACCTGGTCCACGATCTGTTGCGCGCGCTTGGCATCCGCCGCCGGGACCGTGAATGACATGTCCGTAATGCCCTCGTGGCTGGCCGTCTGCACGATCACGTCGGCGGCAATGTCGGCCTCGGCCAGCGGGGTGAAGACGGCGGCGGCAATCCCCGGCCGGTCGGGGACCCCGACGAGCGACACGCGCGCCACCTGCTCCTCGTGTGCCACGCTTCGGACGCGATTGCGCTGTTCCACGATGTGCTCCTCGGCACACACGATGGTACCCGGTCCCTCGTCAAACGCGGACCGGATATGGAGCTCCATCCCGTAGGCCGCGGCAATCTCCACCGACCGGGGGTGCATGACCCGCGCCCCGGCGCTGGCCATCTCCAGCATCTCCGCGTAGGCGATCCGCGGCAGCGGCCGCGCGTCCGGCACGAGCCGCGGGTCGGCGGTGAAGATCCCCTGCACGTCGGTGTAGATCTCGCAGGCCTGGGCGTGCAGCCCGACCGCGAGCGCCACGGCGCTCGTGTCCGAGCCCCCGCGGCCCAGCGTGGTCACTTCCATCTCATCGCCGATCCCTTGGAACCCCGCCACCACCACCACCCGGCCGCGGGCTAGCTCGCGTTCAATCCGCTCCGGAGCCAGCCCGGTGATGCGGGCCCGCGCGTGGCGGCGGTCGGTCTGGATCCCGGCCTGGAAACCCAATAGGGAGACAGCGGCTACGCCCAGCTCATTCAGGGCCATCGACATTAGCGGGGCCGAGACGCCCTCACCGGTTGACAGCAGGAGGTCGAGCTCGCGCGGGTCTGGCTCGCGGGACACCTGACCGGCCAGACTGAGCAGCCGGTCGGTGGTGTCGCCCATGGCGCTGACCACGGCGACCACCGCTTCGCCGTTCCGGTGCCGCTCGGCGATCCGCTGGGCGGCGCGCTTGATGTGGGCGGCCGTGTCCAGCGAGGTCCCGCCGTACTTCTGGACCAGGATCGGTCGGGGCGGTCCCTCAGGCCGGACCGCCAACGAACCCCTCCCGGGTCAGCCACTCGGCGAGCAGCACGGCCCCCTTGCCGGCGCCCAGCTTGGTGTTGTGTGAGAGGACGACATACTTCACGCCCCCCAGCGCCTCGTCCGTGCGCATCCGCCCCACGGTCACCGTCATGCCGCCGCCGGCGTCGCGGTCGCGCCGGGGCTGCGGCCGGAAGGGATCGCGCACCACCTGGAGCAACCGATCGGGCGCGCTGGGCAGACCGGCCAGGCCCTCGGGCGCGAACGCCGCCATGGCCTCGAAGGCCGCCTCCGCGTCGGCCGGTCGCTCGGTGGCGACAAAGACGGCTTCTGTATGCCCGTCTTGCACGTTGACGCGGGTGCAGGTGCAGGTGAGCGCCAGCGGCGCTGGCTCAAACCGATCGCCCCAGCAACCCAGGATTTTCCTAGTCTCGCGAACCACCTTCTCTTCTTCGCCAGGAATAAACGGGACCACGTTGTCGATGACATCCAAGGCAAGGACGCCTTCGGCGCGGCCCGCGCCGGAGACCGCCTGCATGGAGGTCATGGCCACCAGCCGCAAGCCGAAGCGATCCTGGAGCGGCTTCAAGGAAATAGCCAGCCCGGCGGTGGTGCAGTTCGGGATGGGGGCAATGAACCCACGCCAGCCGCGCTGCCGGCGCTGGGTCGGGATGACCCCGGCGTGGGCGTTGTTGATGCCGGGAAGCAGCAGGGGCACGTCCGGCTCATCGCGAAACGCCGACGCCGTGCTGATGACCGGCACGCGAGCCGCCAGCTTCGGCTCCCACTCGAGGGCCGTCTCGCGATCCACGGCCGAAAAGACCAGGTCGACGTCTGCCTGCACGAGGTCGGCAGCCCCACCCATCACCAGCGCCTCCAGCGACGGATCAGCCGAGCCGTCGGCAAACCAGCGGCTGGCGCCGCCCGAGCCCCGCAGGGCCTCACCGTATGGTTTCCCCGCCGACCGATCGGACGCGGCCAGGGCCGTCACCGAGAACCAGGGGTGGCCCTGCAACGCCGCCACCACCTGCTGGCCCGCCAGTCCGGTCGCGCCCAGCACGCCGGTGCGAAGCTTCTTCACAGCGTCAGGCCAGCGCTCCCGCCAGGGCCAGCTCCGCGTCGGCGGCGTGGGCCCGGGACAGGTGCAGCCGCCGCCCTTCGTGGAAGGAAAATAGCTCCGGGGTCTTCAGGCCGCTCCCGGTGATGCAGAGGACCACCGTTTCGTCGGGCTCGATCCGGCCCTCCGCCACCAGCCGCTGCAGGCCGGCCACCGCCACTCCGCCGGCGGTCTCGGCCAGGATGCCCTCGGTCTCGGCCAGGAGGGCCATTCCCGCCAGGATCTCGGGATCGGGGGCGGCGGTCGCCCACCCGCCCGATTGGCGCACGGCTCGGATGGCGTAGCGCCCGTCGGCCGGGTTGCCGATCGCCAGCGACTTGGCGACGGTCTGGGGCTTGACTGGCGTCACGCGGTCGGCGCCCTCCCGGATGGCCGTGCTGATGGGAGCGCAGCCCTGGGCCTGGGCGGCGTGGATCCGCGTGGTGGTCCCGTCCAGGAGGCCCACCGAGACCAGTTCGTCGAGCGCCTTCGCCGTCTTGGCCAGCAGGGAGCCGGCGGCCACTGGCACGACGATGTGGTCCGGCGCCCGCCAGCCAAGCTGCTCCACAACCTCGAAGAGTAGCGTCTTGCTGCCCTCGGAGTAGAACGGACGCAAGTTGACGTTCACGATTCCCCAGCTGTGCTGGTCGGCCAGCTCCGCACAGAGCCGGTTCACGTCGTCGTACGTCCCGTCGACTTCGACGACGGTGGCCCCGTAGGCCTCCGCGGCGCCGACCTTTCCGCGCTCC
>DASPZT010000330.1:0-2837 GCA_035636135.1 Candidatus Limnocylindria bacterium
GGGGGTCCAAGTAGATAACGTGTCGGCCGGGGAAGGCGGACACGGCACCAACGGCCCCCCGGGTTCTCGCTTTCAGGGGCCAGCGCACCTTCAGGGCCAGCCCAGCGCGCTCAGGGCTGCGGCTGCGGCGTTTCCGCGGGAACGCGCATGCTGCCCTCGATCACGGCCTCGGCCACCTTGCGCATCGTCAGGCGGCGGTCCATCGAGGTCTTCTGGATCCAGCGGAAGGCTTCGGGCTCGCTCAGCCCGTGTTCGGACTGGAGCAGGCCCTTGGCCCGGTCGAGCAGCTTGCGGACTTCGAGCCGCTCGCGTAGCGTGCCGATCTCGGTGTCAAGCGCGCGGATCTCGGCGAACCGGCTGACCGCCATCTCGATGGCCGGCACCAGGTCGGCCTTGGTGAACGGCTTGACCAGGTACGCCATCGCGCCGGCGTCGCGGGCCCGCTCCACCAGTTCGCGCTGCGAGAACGCGGTCAGGATGACGACGGGCGCGATCCGCTCGGCGGCGATCCGCTCGGCCGCGGAGATCCCGTCGAGGACCGGCATCTTGATGTCGAGGATGGCCAGATCCGGTCGCAGCGTCGTGACGTGCTCGACGGCCGACTCGCCGTCGCCCGCCTCGGCGACGACCGAATAGCCTTCTTCTTCCAGCATCTCCTTGAGGTCGAGGCGGATCAGGGCCTCGTCCTCGGCGATGACGACACGCAACGGGTTCTGGCTCACGCTGACGAGCCTACCGTCACCAGGTAGATTGTCATCATGCTGCTCCCCTTCGGCGAGCTGCGCCCCGGTACGCCAACGGTAGAGCGTGCGGCCTCAAAAACCGTAAAGTGTGGGTTCGAATCCCACTCGGGGCACCGCAGAATGCAGATTTGCCAGCTCAGGATTGTCAGTGTCGCCTGCCATACTGTAATTATGTACAGCTCTGACGTACGTCGTCATGCGATGGCTCTCATGGGACGCGGGATTAGTCTCCGAAGTGATGAGCCGCTCCCGGCACTGGCCGTGTCTCTTCCCGCAGCATGGGCCGGGCAGGAAACACATGCGCAAGATCGAGCTGCAACCATGGCAGCAAACCATCGTGATGGCGAATCCTGGCCGCTTTGCCCATGGGCTGTTCCACTCGGACGGTTATCGCGGGATTAACTGGGTACGGGCACGTCTGACGGACGGCGACCACTGGTACGAGTATCCGCGATATCTGTTTACTAACGAATCCAGAGATATTCTCCGGCTGTGCGGTGAGACTCTGGATCAGCTCGGGGTCGACTGGCGCTTCTCCCGGCGCAACGCCATATCCGTGGCCCGGCGCGAGGCGGTGGCGCGGCTCGGCGAGTTCGTAGGCCCCAAGTACTGAGGGTGTCAGGGTGTCTCGGGCCCGAGGTAGGGGATCAGGACGGCGGTGATGTTGTCGGCGCCGCCGGCGTCGACCGCGAACTTCACCATGTCGGTGGCAGCGCCCAGCGGGTCGGTCAGGGCCTTGGGCAGCGCGAGCGCGGCGAGGTCGGCGGCCTCGGGCAGGTAGTTCCACAGGCCGTCGGAGCACATGAGCAGGGCTCCCGACCCGGGCGGCGTGTACTGTTCGACGTGCGCGGCGCGATCGGGGTCGTCGGCCAGATCCGCGGCCTCCCCGCCTAGCCAGCGGGTCAGCACGTGCGCGTGCGGCGAGGCCATCGCCGCAGCCTCGTTGGCCAGGCCGGCCGCGACCATTCCCCCGGCCACCGAGTCATCCCGGGTGAGCAGCCGGGACTCGGACGCCGGCTCGGCCAGCCAGTAGGCGCGGCTGTCGCCCAGCCAGCACAAGGTCACCTCATAGCCACTGGCCACGGCGGACACGAAGGTGGTGGCCGACGTATCTCCTGTGGGTCCCTGCAGGGCCGCCACTGACCGGCGCGCCGCGGCCACGGAGGCCAGCGAGGCCGCGGCCAGATCCTCACCCGCGTGCACCGCGGCCACCAATACCGGCAGCGCGGCCTGCGCGGCCGCCTGCGACGCCTCGTCGGGGCGGGCCGAGGAAGAGACGCCATCGCAGACCACGGCGACCACCGCCGGACCGTCCGGCGCCTGCTCGGCGGCCAGGGCCATCGCGTCCTCGTTGCGGTGATGCCGCAGGCCCTTGTCGCTGACGCCGGCAGCGGGACCAAGGTCGACCTCGGCATGGTCTCGCGACGACGGGTTGGTGATCATGTGCATACGTTAGTGCCTGGGATCGCCCGTCGTTATATGCCGATGCCCTACTCCTGGTGGAGATTTTCCTAACCCCGGTGCACGGTGATTGCGGTCCAGGCGCCGAGGTTGATGCGGTCGCCGTCATGCAGGGGCACCTGGTCCCCGATCCCTATCTCGGAGCCGTTCACGAGCGTGCCGTTGGCCGAACCCGGGTCGAGCACGGCCCAGTTGCCGTCCGGCGTCGCGATCAGGACCGCGTGCAGCCGGCTGATGCCCGGGTCGGCGGGCGGCCCGGTCAGGTCGATCTCCGGCGCCAGGCCGCGCGACACGCTGCGTCGCCCGATCCGCATCTGGTTCCCGACGAGCTGGAAACGCCGTTCGGCGCAGTAGGAGGGGAACGCCACGGCGGCGCCTTCCGGCCCGGTGAGCGCCTGGACCCGCTCGTAGTAGGCGCGGTCCGCCGCCACCACCACGGTCCAGGTGGCCTGCGGGTAAGGGAACGAGGACATCGATGGCGTGGTCGGGCCCGGGGCCGGGGACACGGGCGGGGTGGACGCGACTGAAGGGATCGGAGGGACTGAGGGGGCTGGAGGGGCCCAGGAGGTGGGAGGGACCGAAGGGGAGGGAGGGACTGAGGAGGGAGGGATTGAGGGGGCAGGACCAGTGGGG
>DASPZT010000331.1:0-8415 GCA_035636135.1 Candidatus Limnocylindria bacterium
AGCCGTACTCGCAAAAGCTCGCTGGACAGCGCGGCGGCGTGCCTGAAGCGCTTCTACCAGTTCCAGGGAACGCAGGGAGCCAACCAGGACCTGGCGGGCGAGCTGGACCGCAAGCGGCTGCCCACCAAGGCCGACCGGCGGCGGATGTTCCTCGGGCACGTGGCCCGGGATCTTCCGGCCAACCCTCTGCGACCGGCGCGGGCCGTGCGGCGGCGTCATCCGAAGATGCTCGCCGACGGCGCGCGGGAGACGCTGCTCGATGACCTGCGGTCGCCCCGGAACAGGATGATCGTGACCTGGCTGGGCGACGGAGGGTTCCGCGTCGGCGAGCTGTGCGGCCTGCACCTGGTCGATGTGCACCTGAGGGAGAAGGCGGACTGCGGCGACTGCGTCACGCCGCACGTCCACATCTGCCACCGGGAGCTCAACCTGAACAAGAGCCGGGCCAAGACCAAGCATCCATGGGTCATCGAGAACGGCATCGTGCGCGGCGGTCAGATCCGGCGGGCCAGCCCGGCGATGGTCCACGCCTACTTCGAGTACTTAACCTGCCTGACGAAGAGCTGTTCTTGGCGTGTCCCTGGCCTGTGTTTCCGCACGTCGCTGCTACGTTAACGAGCTATGTTCGCTACATGTGATCGTCTCATCACGTACTGGTCGCGTGTCGGGTGAAGCTGACGAGGGTGGTGGTCAACGACCTGAGGGTTCAGGAGCTCAGACGGCAGGATGGCCGGTTCGGCTACACCATCGTCGGGCCGGATGGTTCGTTGCATGCGTTGGCGGATGGGTTCCTGCGGGGACTGGACGCGGGTACGGCAAGGACGTACGCCTATCTGCTCGTGGACCATCTGCGGTGGCTGGCCCAGGAGGGGCTGTGGCCGGAGACCGCGTCTTTTCGTGATTTGTGCCGGTACATGGGGGCGGTGGGGGCGGAGTACGCAGGGCCGTTCGGCTCTCCGTGGCGGGAGGGAAAGAAGCCGTATCGGCAGAGCACGTTGGACACCGCGGCCGCCGCGTTGAAGGGGTTCTACCTGTTCCAGACTTCGTCCTTGGGGATCAACAAGGCGTTGGGCAGCGAACTCGATGGGTCCCGGTTGCCGGCCAGGGCAGACCGGCAGCGGGCCTTCCTCGGCCATGTTCTGCGGGAGATGCCGGCCAACCCGCTCCGTTCGAAGCGGAGGATCCGGCGCCATCCGAAGATGACTCCGGCGGGAGCCAGGCAGGTCCTGGTGGAGGAGTTCGAGACGGCCAGGGACAAGATGGTGGTGACCTGGCTGGGCGACGGCGGGATGTTCTCTTGGGGTCAAGACGGCACAAATGGGACGTCTTCACGGATCGTCCTGGTAGAGCCATGATCAATAACTCGCCGTCGCCGCGTGAGGTGTTGCACACGTGGCAGGTTCCCGCGGGCTAAGCATCTGATCAGCAGCGACAACGAGCACCACACCAGTCGAGGCGTGTTGCGAAAGCCCTCCGTTGAGCATCTGGCGCAACGTCATGCCACAGGCTGTCGACCCGTGGAGAAGGGTTCCGGATCGGGGAGCTGACCAGTCTGCACCTGGTCGACCTGCACCTGCGGGAGAACGCGGCCTGCGGCGAGTGCCGGGCCGCGCATGTTCACATCTGTCATCGCGAGGGCAACGCGAACGGGTCGCGGGTCAAGACCAAGCGCGACTGGTTCACCGAGGACGGCGTTGTCCGGGGCGGCACGATTCGCCGGGCGAGTCCGGCAATGATACGGACCTACTTCGAATACATGACCTTGGAATATCCGGAAGACGCCGTCCACGGCATGCTCCTGGTCAACCTCACCGGCCCCACGGCGGGGCTTCCATGGACGTGTGATTCGGCCCGGGGGCTGCTGCGCCGGGCGAGCAAACGGCTGGGGTTGGGGCTGGTCACACCCCACCAATTCCGGCACGACTTCGGGACCACCACTTTGCATGCCAGCGGCGGCAACTCCGTGGTCGCCCGGGATGCGGGCGGGTGGGCATCGGCGAAGACCGTCGAGGAGATCTACGGGCACACCGACGTGGATGATCCGGTGCTCGCCAGAGCTCTCAGCACGGTCTGGGGAGAGACGCCGTGAGCTTCCCGATCCGGGGCCTGCCTGGTCTGGAGACCAGGCAGGTCAGCCGGGACCGTCTTGAACTCCTCCAGGCGTTGATCAGCGGGCCGAGGTTCGACCCCCTCTACCGCGGCGACATGATCACCATTCCTGCGGATCATCCGGTCTACCGCTGGTCGTGCCATGTCCCGAAGTGTGAACGGGCCAAGTCCAGCCGACTCGACCTCTGCCAC
Organism: Candidatus Limnocylindria bacterium; assembly: GCA_035636135.1. Taxonomy (GTDB): domain Bacteria; phylum Chloroflexota; class Dormibacteria; order CF-121; family CF-121; genus CF-121. The sequence goes on from DASPZT010000331.1 coordinate 2,302, forward strand.
GTCCACCAGGGTGAATGGAACGCCTTCGCCGCCCAGCGCCCAGGAGGGGCCAGCCGGGCGGCCTTCCTGGCGCAAGCCAGGCCCCTGCTGATGACCGAGGGGTTCGAGCCGCCGGCCTGCCTGGCCTGCCCCGGACGCCCGGCCCGTGTCCGAGGGCTCGGGCTGTGCTCTCGCCACCAGCAGCGGTGGAAGCGCCATCGCGATCGCGGTGCCTCGCCCGCCGACGTCGAGGCCTGGGCCGCGGGGCAGGACGCCTTCCCCGGCTACGGCGCGTGCCAGACCGCGGCCTGCACGCGCCTGGCGACGACCCCGCTGGGGCTGTGCGGGTTCCACGAGCGTTCCTACGTCGAGGCGGGCCGTCCCGGCGGCGCCGAACTCCCCACGCTCTGGGTCCGCCGCTGCGAAGAGCAAGGACTGCCGGTCCCCATCGTCGCCGACGACCTGCAGGAGTTCCGGAGATGGTGCGCCCGGGCCGGAGCGGCCTTCAACCCCAGCCAGATCAGCCTCGCCGGTCTGCGTCCGCTGGCAAAAGCCGAACTGCAGTGGGGCATGGAGGCTCACGCCCGGCCTCGCGAGCACACGAAATGGTGCGTCCCATGGCTGCGGGAACTGGCCAGGCTCTGCCGGGAAGGCGACCTGGACTGCCTGGCCGGCATCGACCTGTCCGCCCGCCCCAGCCGAATCCGCATGATCGTCGGCGAGATCCTGAACGGGCTCAGGGCGGTCTATTACACCAAGGACGACAGCAAGCAGGCCGGCTTCATCGAGACCGACCACTTCGGCCGCCGCTTCCCCGGCACCGAGAGCTACTACGACCTGACCGGCGTTCCGCAACGCTGGCTGCGGGACCTGCTCTGGGACCACATGGCCGGCCTGCTGGAGTCGGTGGACTGCCCGCGAAGCCGCGGTGTCTTCGACAACCTGCGCCGCGCGATGATGGAGCTCGGCACGTTCCTGGCCGTTGACGCTCCCGACGGCGGTGACACCCCCGCCCTGCTCGGCAAGGAACACGCCGGCCGGTTCGTGGCCGACCAGCGCCACCGGGCCCTGAACGACCTGCCGTCCCTGGCGCTGCGACGCTCGGACGGCCAGCCCGGCAAGATCACCAGCGTCACCACCGCGATCACCTTCACCTACTGCCGCAAGATCCTTTACACCGTTCTGGAGTCCGGCGGCTGCGACCGGATCGGGCTCGACTGCTCCTTCATCACCGCGTTCCCCCGGGGGAAGTACCAGATCCGCAAGCGCCGCCCCTTCGACGACGAGGTCGCGCGGGCGCTGGCTGACGAGACCAACCTGCAGCGTCTCGATCAGGAACACGACCCCTTCGACGGCGGGATACGCGACGCCTGGGAAGCGCTGGCGGCCACCGGACGGCGCTGCACCGAAGTCCTCGAACTTCGCCTCAACTGCCTGGGCCGCTACGGGGATGCCCCGATGCTCTGGCACGACCAGACCAAGGTCGGCAACTACGACGCGGGCATCCGCATCCCTGAGTACCTGTTCGGCCGGCTTGAGGGCCGCCGCCGCAAGACCCTGCGACGATTCGGACTCCGCCACGGCCGGCCGCCGACACCGCAAGAGGCCGCGGAGATGGCCCTGTTCCCCAGCCGGGTCAAAAACCCGATGGAAACCAGGGCGATCTCCTACAGCTTCTTCCGATGCGCCTTCAAACCCTGGGTCGAGTCCCTCGAACTGGGCCGGTGCGTCCCGCATCAAGCCCGTCACACCCTGGCGACCAAACTGCTGCAGGCAGGCGCCACGCTGGCGCACGTCCGCAAGTACCTGGGCCAGGTCTCGGATCGCATGGCAGAGCACTACATCCACATCGCCGGATCCGACCTCGACGACCTCCTCGCCCGCGTCTGGGTCGCTGGCCCCGGAACCGGCAACCCCGGCGAACCGCTGCCAGGTATCACCACGCCGCTCAGCCAGCAGGCCGCCGAGGTCATGGCGGTCAACGTCGGCCGCCGCTGCACACCCACCCTCGGCGGGCTCTGCATCGAGCAGGTCGTCGTCGACGGCGGCCGCTGCCCCAAGAAGAACAAACTGGACTGCGACAACTGCGACAAGCTCGTCATGACCGGCGCCGACCTGCTCTACTGGCGGCGCAAACGCGAGCAGTGGCACTCCATCGCCGAACGGGCACCCGACGACGCCACCGCCGGCTACCTGCACAAGGTCTTCGAACCGACCGCCCGCGCCATCGACGGCCTGGAGAAGGCCCTGGCAGGCCTGGGCCTGCTCGACCAAGCCCTCGCCCTGGACCTGAGACGGCCGCAGGACTACTTCCACCGGCTCTGGAACACCGGCTTCCCCGTCCCGGCCCTCACCGCCATCACCGACTCCTCAGAAACCCAGCCCCAATGACGACCAAGACCCCGCCACAGCGGACGACGCAGGCCATCCAAGCGCGACGACGCCAGGTCGAGACGCTGCTGCAGCGAGTACGCGACGCGATCGCCGAACTCCGCAAAGACCACGCCCGCGTCACGGTCAGCGCGGTGGAGCGGCGTGCTGATGTCTCACGCACCTTTCTCTATCAAAATCCCGACGCCCGCGCCCTGGTCGCAGAGGCAGTAGCCCGCGCTGAGGGGCGACGTGTTCAGCAGCGCCAGCAAGCCGCCGACGAGGTCAACGCCACCTGGCGGGAACGGGCCCTCAACGCAGAGGACGGACTGAAGCATGCCGTCGCCGAGATCCAGGCCCAGCGCAAGCGCATCGGTGAACTGCTCGGCCAGATCCGCGACCTGGAGCTCGACCTGCCCGCCGACGCCGTCCAGCGCCTGGTCACTGAGAACACCACCCTCAAGCAGGAGAACCAGACGCTCACCGCCGAGAACAAGAGGCTGACGGACCGGCTGGCCGCCTCACGCGACAACTACCGCTCTCAGGAACGAGAGATCGCCAACCTGCAAGGCCTCCTGCTCGAACACCACCCCCAGGCCGCCGCCCGGCATCTCAGACCGGTGGACGGATCGTGAAGGCGCTGCGCATCAGCCCGCAAGGCGACGTCACCGAGGTTGAACTACCCAACGACCACGCCGGACGATTCGTCGAGGCCCTCCGGACACTCATCGCAGCTATGACCATCGAGGCCCTGGTCCTCACCAGCCGCTGGGACGCCTGGCTCGACGAAGACGGCTACGCCAACGCCCAACCCCTGAACACCTACGCCACCGCCCTGGCCAACCACTACGGAATCCCCGCACCGCTGCGGGGAACGGTCGTCATCACCGGCGCCGACCGCGAGACAGGCTACGCTGCCGCACTCACTCCAGGACAGGTCACCGCGATCCGACAGCGCGTCATGAACCCATCCAAGACGTCGCCCTGAGCCACCTGACGGGCAAGCGTCCTATCGGTCCACGAGCCGAGGCGATCAACGGCTGCGGGTGGATTGCCCGACACCAACACGACGCTTCAAGGTTCCGATGTCGAGCGCACCGCCGGCGCCATCGAGGCCCGCCGCCGCGCCACAGGACAGAAATTGGGCCAGGTCCGCGACGCCATCGCCTGGCTACGGCGCAGCAAGGCACCGGTCACCCATCCGGCTGTCGCACGGCGGGCAGCGGTCTCCCGCACCTTCCTCTACGAGAATCCCGACGTCCGGGCGCTGATGGAGGCCGCTGGGATAGCGCATACCGCCCAGCGGCAGCGTGACCAGGCCGCACAAGACTCCAAGGCCGAGGCATCATGGCGGGAGCGGGCGCTCAACGCCGAAGACGCACTCAAGGCCGCGCACGACGAAATCCGCGTCCAGCGCACCCGCATCGGGCAGCTTCTCGGCCAGTTCCGCGACGCCGAACGCGAACTCACCCAAGACGCCATCCAGCGGATGACCACCGAGAACACCACGCTCAAGCAGCGAGTCCGCCAGCTCACCGCCGACAACCGCACCCTCGCAGAGCGGCTGGAGGCCGCACGCTCCAACAACCGGTTCGCCGACCGGCGCATCGCCCAGCTCGAAGCCCAGCTCGCCGGCTTGCCCGCAGATAGCAGCTGACAGGCACGGATAGCTTTCGCCCTTTGTGATGGCGGGCTGTGGTCTGGCATCCAGCTGGATCGGGGGACGAGCCAGCACCAGCGCGGAGCGTGCCCGTGCCATGCACACTGCTGTCATGGTTCAATCCGGCGATCGGTCCCACGATGTGCCAGGCCCGCTTCACTGCGACGCAGAGGGCTGTACTGGGGTGCGTGCCGTGCCCCATAGCCGATGCATCGCCCACCTCGATGAGACTAGCTTGCAGCACGTGCTCGCCGGCCTTAGCCCCGGAGCTGACATCGACGCCCGCAATGTCCCGTTCACCGGGCCGCTCGTGGAGCGCCTGCTTGCCGCCGTGCTGGATCCCGGCGCGGGACGCCCTTGCCTGGGCACTGCCGGCTTCCGCGGGGCCCGGTTCGACGGGAACGTCTCGTTCAGCGGCGTGCAGTTCAAGGGCAAAGCCGTCTTTGACGGCGCCTGGTTCGGCCGTCGCGCCAGCTTCGAGGGTGCGGACTTCAGCGACGGGGCATGGTTCGATGACGCGCGGTTCGGCAACGTCATATTCAACCGGGCCGTGTTCGGCAAGGACGCCCACTTCACGAGGTCGCACTTCGGGTCGTTCGCGTGGTTCCAGGACGCCCAGTTCCAGGCAAACGCCTGGTTCAACGGCAGCCGGTTCGACGGCGCGAAGATCAGCGAGACCGACGACAGACCCCGCGCCGCTGACTTCTGGGGCGCCGTGTTCAGCGGGGGCGCCGAGTTCGACCAGGCCCGGTTCGGCGGGCACGTCCTCTTCCGCCAGGCCCGGTTCGAAGGCGGGATAGTGCTGCACGGCGTCCAGGTGAACGGAAACCTCGAACTAAGCGAAGCCCAATTCGCTGGTTGTGAGCTGCTCGGCCCGGCCACGGTCGCACAGACGCTGCGGCTGGATCGCGCGCGGTTCGACCATGCGGTTCAGATCCAGGCTGCCGCGGAGGGGGTCATGTGCCAGCATGCGACCTTCGCGCGGCACGCCACGGTGCTGCTTCGCTATGCCCTGGTCATCCTGGACGATGTCCTGTCGGACGAACCGCTGACAGTCGTCGCCGCTGCCGAGCCGTTCAATGCCCGAGGGCAGACCACGCCGATGGATGAGAGCCTGATCGGTAAGCCACCCGGCGAAGCCAAGGCCCGCCTGGTCTCGCTGGTCGGGGTCGATTGCTCCCGGCTCGTGCTCACCGACGTCGACCTGTCCCGCTGTCAGTTCGCTGGAACCTATCACCTCGACCAGCTCCGCATCGAGGGCGACTGCAGGTTCGCCAGCGCGCCCACCGGGTGGATATTCGCGAAAGGCTGGCCACCGGTCTGGCACTGGATGCGGCGCCAGACCCTCGCCGAGGAACACCCGTGGCGGGCGGGTACTTCTCACCCGATCCCCTGGCCGCCGCCCCCTTCGCTGTTCGACCCTCCGCGGCCGACCTTGCCCCCAGATCGGCTCGCCGTCCTGTATCGCCAGCTACGCAAGGCCCAGGAAGACGCCAAGAACGAACCTGGAGCGGCCGACTTCTACTACGGCGAGATGGAGATGCGCCGCCACTCGGCGGCAAGCGCCAGCACCGAACGGGTCATCTTGTTCTTGTACTGGCTCCTATCCGGCTACGCGCTACGGGCTGCCCGCGCGCTTGCCTTCCTCGCCATCATCGTCGCGGTTACCACAGTGCTGCTCGCCGTATACGGGCTCCCAGGCCCGGCCACGCACACAGGTACCTGGCAGAGGATGAACCAGGCGCTCCTGATCGCGCTCAACTCGATCGTGTTCCGCGCTGCCGGACAGCCCCTCACCACCGCAGGCGCCTACACCGAGATGGCTGCCCGCTTCACAGGCCCCGTACTCCTGGCCCTCGTCATCCTCGCCATGCGGAACCGCGTCAAACGCTGACGCCCCCGGCTTGGCGCCTGTGCCGAATTCCCTGACGATACAAGAAGCGGACGCTCGCACCTACCGCTGGACCCGGTGATCACGTCACGGACATATCCGTGACGTGAAACAGCAGGTCAAGACATATGTTGATCTTGAAACGGTCGGTAAAGAGTACTTGACCAGCGAATATCCCCGCGACCGGGCATGGCACGGGATGCTGCTGGTCCAG
>DASPZT010000332.1:0-3950 GCA_035636135.1 Candidatus Limnocylindria bacterium
GCAAGACCACCACTCTCCGCCTGATCGCCGGGTTTGAGCATCCGGACAGCGGGCAGGTCCTGATCGGGGGCCGCGACGTGGCCGAGCTTCCTCCTTACAGGCGCGATGTGAACACGGTGTTCCAGCACTACGCGCTTTTCCCGCACCTGACCGTGGCTGAGAACGTCGCCTTCGGCTTGCAGCAGCGCCGGGTGCCGCATAGCGAAATCGACCGCCGGGTCGCGGAGGCGCTGGAGATGGTCCGCCTGGGTCCCCTCGGGCAGCGGCAGCCGCGCGAGCTCAGCGGCGGCCAGCAGCAGCGGGTCGCCCTCGCCCGCGCACTGGTCAACCAGCCGACGGTGCTGCTCCTCGACGAGCCGCTGGGGGCGCTCGACCTCAAGCTGCGCAAGGACATGCAGCTGGAACTCAAGGACCTGCAGCAGCAGGTGGGGATCACCTTCGTCTATGTCACGCACGACCAGGAAGAGGCCCTGACGATGTCCGATCGGATCGCCGTGATGCAGGAGGGACGCATTCTCCAGGAGGGAACACCGAGAGAAATCTACGAGCACCCAACGACACGCTTCGTGGCCGATTTCATCGGCCTGACGAATTTTCTCGACGGGGAGGTGGTTGAGCGACACAACGACCGCGTGCTGGTGAAGACGAGAGACGGACTGGCCGTCTGGTGCGCGAGCGGGGGTGTAGCCGCGCCAGGGAGTCCAGTGACGGTCGCCGTCCGCCCGGAGAAGATCGAGATCCATCAGGATCGGCCGCCCACCACGATCAACTGCTGGCGCGGCCAGGTGGTGGCCGGGACCTTCCTCGGCGAACAGACGGAATATCGCGTGCGCCTGGAAGCGGGCCAGGAGCTCGTGGTCCGGCGGCAGAACCTCGGTCTCAACGGCAGCAATCCACCGGTGGCGCCCGGGGCGCTCATCTACGTGACCTGGCCCCCGGACGTCAGTCTCGTGCTCCCACGTCCCGCGCCCAACGAAAGCTAACGGAAGGAGGAGGAACTATGAAGCGAATACTAGCCAGCGAGCTGAGCCGGCGCGAGTTCCTGGCGCTCTCAGCCGCGGCATCCGGAGGCCTGGCGCTGGCCGCCTGTGGCGGCGCCGCCGTCGCTCCCGCAGCCACTCAGACGCCCATCGGGCCTATGGAGTCCGAGCTCAGTATCTACAACTGGGACCAGTACCTGAACCCGGACACGCTCAAGGCGTTCCAGGCGAAGTACCCGGCCCTCAAGGTTGACACCGCGACCTATGCCAGTAACGAGGACATGCTGGCCAAGATCGAGGCAGGTGCGAAAGGCTACGACATCGTGGTCCCGACCGGCTATATGGTCGAGATCATGATCAGCAAAGGGCTGCTGCTCCCGCTCGACTTCCGGCAGCTCACCAACTTCAGCCATGTGGACAAGATCTTCCGCAACCCTGGTTACGACCCCGCGAGCAAGCACAGCCTGCCGAAAGACTGGGGCACCACCGGGTTCGGCTACCGCACCGATAAGATCCCGGGCGGCATGACCAGCTGGAAGCAGTTCTTTGACAACGCCTCCCAGTTCAAGGGCAAGGTCAGTGTGCTCGACGGGGCGACCGAGGTGGTGGGGATGGCCCTCAAGTACCACGGCTTCTCCTACAACTCGGACAAGGACGAGGAGCTGTCCAAGGCCCGCGACCTGCTGCTCCGGTTCAAGCCCTTCGTCGGCAAGATCACGTCGACCGACTATAAAGCCGACCTGACGAACGCCAACATGTGGGCGTCTATGGGCTGGAATGGCGACTTCGAAGCGATCAAGGGCCAGACACCGCCGCCGCCGGTGCTGTACGTGGTCCCCAGCGAGGGATCCGAGCTCTGGGTGGACACCTGGGCGATCCTGGCCAGCGCCCCCCACCCCGTGGCGGCGCACGCCTTCCTCAACTTCTTGCTGGACCCGAAGATCCAAGCCCAGGAAATCCAGTTCACCTACTATGCCCAGGCCGAGTCGGACGCCCTGCCGCTGATCCCGGACGCCATCAAGAACGATCCCATCGTCTACCCGTCGGCCCAAGCTATCCAGCCGCTCGAGACGCGGAAGGCCACCCCCAAGGGGCAGAAATCGCGCGACCAGATCTTTACGGAGTTCAAGGCGGCGTAGCCAGGTGATCGGACGCCGTCTCCTTCGGCTGAGAGCTCTGCCGGCGCCAGCGCTCCTGGCGCCGGCGGGCCTCTGGTACCTGGCGTTCTTCGTTGTTCCACTTGGCTTCATCCTCGTCTTCAGCTTCCTGACCTCGGCCGACTACGGCGGCATCGAGTTCAAGTTCAGCCTCAGCAACTACCCGCAACTGCTGAGCGACCCGATCTATCTGCGCATCTTCCTGAACACCATGGGCATGGCCTTCAGCGGCACGGTGTTGTGCCTGCTGGTCGGCTTCCCCCTCGCCTACTTCCTGGCCACCCGGGCCGGGCGCTGGAAGAACCTGTTCCTGGTGATGCTGATCGTCCCCTTCTGGACCAGCTTTTTGACCCGGACCTACGCCTGGCTCATCCTGCTCAGTGACAACGGCCCGCTGAGCCACGCGTTGCGGCAGGCGAACCTGCTGCACGCGGATTTGAACTTCCTGTATTCGTACAAGGCAGTGTTGATGGGCATCGTCTACAACTACCTGCCGCTGATGGTCTTTCCCCTCTACGTTTCCCTGGAGCGCCTCGACAAGCGGCTGCTCGAGGCGGCCAAGGACCTGGGCGCTGGAAGGCTGCAGACCTTCTGGCGGATCACGGTGCCGCTGACCATGCCGGGGCTCCTGACCGGCTGCCTGCTGGTGTTCATCCCCCTGACCGGCGAGTACGTCATCCCCGCGATCCTGGGCGGCGCCAAGAGCTTCATGATCGGCAACCTGATCGGGGATGAGTTCGTGAGCGCCCACGACTGGGCCTTCGGGTCCGCCCTGGGCATGGCGGTGATCGTGCTGTTGGTGGTGTTGATCACGATCTACTTCCGGGTGGCGCGCCGCGCCACCACGGCCGAGATGGCGCTCTAGCCACATGGCCACTATTGCCCGCTTGCGGCCCCGCAGCCGTGTCGAGGCCAGGCCCGACCGGATCGGCCGCCTGTTCGAACCGGCCCTGCGGACCTGGACGGCGCTGGTCTACGCTTTCCTCTTCCTGCCCATCGCAACCGTAGTGTTTTTCTCGTTCAACGCCTCGCGCCTGGTCGACGTCTGGACAGGCTTCTCGCTCAAGTGGTACGGCACGGCCTGGACCGACCCGTCGATCCTGGACGCGCTGCGGGTCAGCGTCACCGTCGCCGTCATCAATGCGGTGCTGGCCACGGCCTTCGGGACGCTCGCCGCGATCGGCATGCAGCGGGTTGGGCGCCGGCTGCGGACTGTCTTCGAGACGATGGTCTACGGCACCATCGTGACACCGGAGATCGTGATCGCGATCGCGTCTTTGCTCTTCTTCGTCACGATCAACATCGACCTGGGGATCCCGACGATCGTGATCACGCACGTGGTCTACAACACCAGCATCGTGGCCCTCATCGTCCGGGCCCGGCTGGCGGGTATGGACCGGACGCTGGAAGAAGCGGCGGCCGACCTGGGAGCCACCCCGGTCCAGACGCTGCGCCGCGTCACCATTCCGCTGCTGTATCCGGCCATCCTGGCGGGCGGCTTGCTCGCCTTCACCTTCTCCTTCGACGATTTCGTCCTGACCTTCTTCGTCTCGGGCGCTACCTCGACCACCCTGCCGCTCAAGATCTTCTCGATGCTCCGGTTCGGGATTTCCCCCGTGGTCAACGCCGTGGCCACCGTGATGCTGGTCGTGACGCTGACCTGCATCTTCAGCGCGTCGCTGATCGTGCGCCGGCACGGCCGAGGCGAGGGGGAAGCCGGCCTGCTGCTGACCGCCGCCCGGTCGGCCGCGCAGCGGAGGGCGGCATGAACGGGTCGCTGGGCGAGCGGATCCGGACGATGCGGGAGACGCGG
>DASPZT010000333.1:0-3323 GCA_035636135.1 Candidatus Limnocylindria bacterium
TGCGCTCCCTCTTGGAGGCGTACTACGAGCCGCAGTTTCAGCCGAGCTCGCACGGGTTCCGACCGGGCCGCGGGTGCCACACGGCCCTGCGGACGCTGGCCGAGCAATGGACCGGGACGCACTGGTTCATTGAAGGGGACCTCGCGCCGTGCTTCGACCGGCTGGATCACGGCATCCTGCTGGCGATCCTGCGGGAGCAGATCCACGATCGGCGCTTCCTGCGGCTGATCGAACACCTGCTCCGGGCGGGGTACGTGGCCGACTGGCCGGTCCACCCGACGTTAAGCGGCGTGCCGCAAGGCGGCGTGGTCAGTCCCCTGCTAGCCAACCGCGACCTCGACCGGTTGGACCGGTTTGTCGAGACGACGCTCCTGCCAGCCTACAACCGCGGCACCCATCGCCGGAAGAATGCCGCGTACAGACGCCTCGCGCAGCGGCTGCAAGCGCGCGTCCGCGCGGGCCGCCCGACGGAAGCCCGGCCGCGGCGTCAGCCGCTCCAGCGCCTGCCGTCCATCGACCCGCACGACCCGAGCTATCGCCGCCGCCGCTACATCCGTTACGCGGACGACTTCCTGCTAGGGTTCAGTGGCCCACGGGCCGAGGCCGAGGCGATCAAAGAGCGGCTCGGACACTTCCTTCGAGAGGCGCTCCACCTGGAGCTGTCGGAGCCCAAGACGCGGATCACGCACGCCACCCCGGAAGCGGCGCACTTCCTGGGCTACGCGATCACCACGCTGCAGGCGGACAGCCATCATGACCGCCTGGGGCGGCGTTCGCTCAATGGCCAACTCGGTCTCCACGTCCCGCGGGAAGTCGTGCAAGCGAAATGCCGGCGGTACCAACACCACGGCCGCCCGCGCCCCCTGCCCGCCCGCAGCCACGACTCGGCCTTCAGCATCGTGGCGCAGTACCAGCAGGAGTATCGGGGGGTCGTGGAATACTATCGCCTGGCTCAGAACCTGGCGCAGCTCAGGCGCCTGCGCGGCGTCATGGAAGCGTCCCTGGTGCGTACGCTGGCCGCCCAATTCAAGACCAGCGTCGCCCAAATCTACCGGCGCTACCATACGACGCTCCGCACGGCCGCGGGGCCACGCCAGGGCCTCCAGGTCACCATCGAGCGGCCGACCAAGCCGCCCGTGGTCGCCGCGTGGGGCGGCATCGCGCTCGCCCGGCGGCTGGACGCACTCCTCGTGGACGACCCGCCTCAGGTCTGGAACACCCGCTCCGCACTGCTCGAACGGCTCCTTGCGGACCGGTGCGAGCTGTGCGGAGCAACGCACCACATCGAGGTGCATCACATCCAGCACCTCAAGACCCGCCAGACGCCCGGGCGGTCCCCCGTCCCCACCTGGGTCCAAGCGATGCTGGCGCGGCGTCGCAAGACCCTGGTGACCTGCCGCGCGTGTCATCAGGCGCTCCATGCGGGTCGCCCGACCAGGCATGCGCCTGCGGCAGCCCACACTGGAGAGCCGGATCCATCGAAAGGTAGACGTCCGGTGTGCGCCGTGAGGCGCGTCATCACATCCCTGGCGCAGCCAGGAAGCATTCGAGGGAGGTGCTTGGGCTACCAGCTTACCCGCGGCCGAAAGGCCAACGGGACCAGAGCACGCTGGGAGAAAGGCGCGGCTGTCGGAAGACGCTGTACGGCAGGCCGCGTTCGACCCGGTCGATATGGTGAAGGCTAGACTGCTTGAACCCCAATCCCCAGTGGTGAAAGTGAGCACTCGTCGGAAGAAGCGTCTGACCACCGGCGCCAGCCTGTGCGGCGGCATGAACCGGAGGGCGCCCGCACCCTCGCAGGCCGGACACTGGCCAATGAGGCCAGGCAAGGGGATGAGTGGGGCACCTACGTCGACCTCGGACGTGTGATGACGACGTACCGCGGGATCGCCTACCGCCCGCGAGGGCCAGGGCGACGGAGCCGCCGTAGTAGTCGCCGGACTAACGACCGGCCGGGGCGTGCGGGAAAGCCGCACACAGGGCGAAGGGCGGCAGGTGATTCGGATGGGCCAGGTCGGGAGGTATGCGAAATGCAGAACGCTGAAACGATCCTGGGCAGCATCAATCACCGGAGAGCCGCGTGCGGGGAAAGCCTGCAAGCGCGGTTCGGCGGGGGGCCGACGGAAAAGGCCCGGGCGACCGGGACCTCGCCGGCGGCCTACCCGACTCTTAGGGGGCTGGGGGGCCGCAAGGCCTCCTGGCTACCCGATCGCTTCCGCGCCGGCGAGTACGACCGAAAGGCGTTGCAGCGACGGCTGATCCCCCTCCAGGCCCGGCTGGGGCGGCTACTGCGGCGTGGCGAGGAGAGCCCGGACCGGAAAGCGGCAGGATTGTGCCGCGAGCTGAGGAAGTGGTGGCCGGCGCTGTGGAGCTTTGCCCGCGTGGAGGGCGTGGAGCCGACCAACAATGGGGCCGAGCGGGCCTTGCGGCCAGCCGTGCTGTGGCGCAAGGGCAGCTTCGGGTCGAACAGCGAGCCGGGCAGTCGCTTTGCCGAGCGGCTACTGACTGTAGTAGCCTCGTGCCGCCAGCAGGGCCGGCCGCTGTTGGGGTTGCTGATCGCAGCAGGCGACGCGGCGCGACAGGGAACGGCCGCGCCATCGCTACTACCTACCCGACCAGGATAGGTGAACGCTTACCTCGGGTTTTCGCCCGAGGCGCTGGAAGTGGCCTGGCGGGCGGCGCAGGAGCGGCTGGCCACGCTCGTACCGCGGGCGCGCTACACCGTGGCTACGGAGAGTGGGCACTACATCCAGCTCCAGCAGCCGGCGCTGGTGGTCGAAACCGTTCGCCAAGTGGTGGCGGGGGTGCAGGACCGGGACACCTGGTACGACCTCGCCTCGTGCTGCGCGCGCTAGCACGATGGCTGTCCGCGCCTACCGCCGAGCAGAGAAAGCAGGTCACGATGCATGACGCCCGCCCGGCCGCGGCGTCCGCCGGCCCCCAGCTCACGCGGCGGGCCCTGCTCGAGGGGGGCGTGGCCCTCGGCCTCGCCGCCGCCGGGAGCCTCGCCTGGCCCTTCGACACGAGTCCGCGCGCGAACGCCATGCAAGCCCCGGGCCGGACGGATTGGGACGCGTTCGACCGCGCGGTCGAGGCCGCCGCGCGGACCTTCGGCGTCATGGGCGCCGCCGTAGCCATCGTCAACGCCACGGGCCTCGTGCATCAGCGCACCTTCGGCGTGCGCGACCTGGCGACCGCCGCTCCCGTGACGCCGCGCACCCTGTTCCGTGTCGCTTCCACGACCAAGTCGATGAGCGCACTGCTGGTGGCCCAATTCGTGGACGAGGGGCTGCTCGGCTGGGATCAGCCGGTGCGGGAGGTCT
>DASPZT010000334.1:0-2207 GCA_035636135.1 Candidatus Limnocylindria bacterium
GTGTATGCAGCGCCAGTATTTCAAGATCGTCGTCCGTGGTTTGGGGTCCGCGTGAATATGGGCGCCCACCCGCCGTTGAGCAGGGCCGCGATGAGCGTGCAGGCGGCGTTAATGGCGCGGTCGCCATAGCTGCTGCAGCCGAATGGTGTAAGGCGCCGCCCAATCTCTTCAGATGAGAGACCCTGGCGATGCCAAAAAACCACGCTCGGGAGCCGGCTTGCGGCGAGGCCGAGGCGGAGTTTCGAGGACTTCGTCGCTGCCAACGCGTGCAACTATCGGCGCTATCGGAGCGAACTCGAAGGCGTAGCTGGCACGCAGCTATTGCTATTTGACGAACGCGAAAGATGCAATTTTCAGTACGTGGTGGTCGAAGTCGACGAGGTCGTTACTGGGGTCACCCGGGACCAACTCCTCGAGGTCCTCCATGCAGAGAACGTCCTGGCGCGGCGCTACTTCTATCCAGGTTGCCATCGCATCGCGCCTTACCGCTTGAATGTGCCTGGCGCCGGCTCCCGGCTGCAAGCGACCGAGGCGCTCGCCAACCGCGTGCTGGTTCTGCCAACCGGGACGGCAGTCACGCCTGACGACGTTAGGGGCGTCTGTGAGATCGTGCGACTGGCGGTTGAGCATGGCGGAGACCTTCATGCGCAACTGGCCGATCGCCAGCACCAACAGACTCCGCCGCTGAAAGTTTACGCACCGACACTACCTCGGCATGAAGCGCATTCACACTGAACACGCCCGCATGATCGCGAGCCCGAACTACGGTACATTCAGCTCCCGTCGTACCGATCTCGTAGACCTGGCCTATACGCCACTCCGTCTGTTTGGTCCCGTAGCCTACTTCGATCCAGTCGCCTACATGCACCCACAGGACAAATGAGTGCAACTGGACAGGCAAAAGAGAGAGTACCTGTCGAGGTTCCCCCGGGTGCCCGCCTCCGCCGCACATGCGTTCATCAGCTCCCGACACTACACTAAATCGGGGAGGACTTCTGCTGGGTTAACAAGGCCAGAAATCTCCGTTAACGATCACCTGCTCGGGGCTCAGCCGCGATCCAGATTTCGGGAGGTACTCGGAGCGTGAACCTACATTCCACACGATTTGCAGTGAGCCTGATGACCTCGGTGGCGCTGGCCGCCAGCCTCACCGTGGTGTATGCAGGACCAGCGGGTCCGGACTTCAACAGCCAGGCCAATCTCGTCCAGCCCAGCCCATTTCCGCAAAACAAGCAGAATGAGCCGGCGATCGCGCAGAATCCCGCCAATCCCTCGAATTTGATTGCCGGTGCTAATGACGAGATCGACTTGCCGGCCTGCACCGCCTCCGGCTGCCCCTTCGTGGCCAACGTTGGGCTTTCCGGCGTCTACGTAAGTCATGACGCGGGGACGAGCTGGACGCAGTTCTCGGCCCCAGCCGGCGACGGCAACACGGTCAGCTTAAACGGCGATGGCAGCACGATCCACACACTGCCCGGCTTCGCCACTCTTGCCAGCCAGCTCGGCATTACCGGGCTTGCCTCGGACGGTGACCCCGCGATCGCCTTCAGCCGCGACGGGGTCGCCTACTACGCCAGCCTGGCTGGCGTTCGCGGCACCAGCGCCGGTGACCTGCTGACCGTCTCGCGGTCCAGCGACGAGGGGGCCACCTGGTCTGATCCCGTCCTGGCCACTGACAAGAGCAATCCAGTCGACTTCAACGACAAGGAGGCTGTATGGGTCGACAAGAGTCCCAGCTCGAGGTTCAGCGGTAGCGTGTACGTGAGCTGGACGCTCTTCGTAGGGGTGCCTGGAAGGGCCGCGCCGATCATGTTCAGCCGCTCGACGGACGGTGGCAGGACCTTCTCCGCGGCCCAAAAGTTGAGCGCCAGCTTCAACAACAATACCATCGGAGGTCGCCAGGGCTCGACGATCCGGACTGACGCCAGCGGCAATGTCTACGTCTTCTGGGAGAGCGGTGTCACTATCAATGGCACGAAGACCGACGCCCAGGTGTTCGCGAAGTCGATCGATGGGGGTGTGAGCTTCAGCCGGCCGGCGCTAATCAGCCGCGTCGTCGATCTTCCCAGCCCCCTGCCCGGTGCGAGCTTCCGGAATGACAGCTTCCCGACCGTCGACATCGACCAGGTCAGTGGCACCATTTACGTGGCCTGGGCCGACTTCCGCGCCGGCCGCGGCCAGGTCATGCTCAGTACCTCAGCCGATGG
>DASPZT010000335.1:0-2140 GCA_035636135.1 Candidatus Limnocylindria bacterium
CCCCGCTGGGGCGTGAATCGCACCGAAGCGCAGATCCACGCCCTCCTCTACATCACGGCTCGTCCCCTGACGGCCGAGGAGATCACGACCACGCTTGGCGTCGCCCGCTCAAACGTCAGCACCAGCCTGCGCGACCTGCAGGGATGGGGGATCATCAAGGTAAGCCACGAACTGGGTGATCGCCGGGACCACTTTGAGTCGGTCGCGGATGTCTGGGAGATGGTCCGCATCATCGGCGAGGAGCGCAAGCGCCGCGAGCTCGACCCCACGCTCGCCCTCCTGCGCGAGAGCGTCGCCGAGGTCGGGCACAGCGACCCCTCGACGCGCCAGCGACTGAGCGCCATGCTCGAGCTCTTCGAAGCGGCCGACGCCGCCTACCAGGCCACCCGCGGCGTGTCCACCAACGACCTCCGCCGCCTGGTCGGCTTGCGCGGCCGCGCCCAGAAGCTGCTGAAGCTGGCCATCGGCCGCTAGCCTGTCGCAGTCCGGTCACGGGGCTTGACTCGCGCCAGTAAATTCAGTAATTTCAGTATAGAGAGAAATGGGCGGGCTCACCTCTGCGCTCACCCGTCGCCGTCCCCGGTCCGAGCTGGCCGGGTGGCTGCCGCTTTTAGGACTGCCGCTGGCGGTCGTAGCCACCCTGCATGCCGCGGAGCCGTGGGTCTTCATGTGGGCGCTTGCCGCCAGTATCTTCGCCGGCTTCAAGTGGCTGACCTGGTGGCGGGCCATGCACGAATTTCCCACCCCGTCAGACTCTCCCTCCCCCTTGCGGGGAGCCACTGTTGTCAGGGTCGCGGGATTTCCCGCGTGGGCAGGGTTGGGGAGGGGGTCTCGACGCTCCCTCGCTTATCTCCTGTTGTGGCCGGGGATGGACGCTGCCAGCTTCCTCAATCCCGCCGCCCGCGCAACGACTCCGGCGCTGCGCGAATGGGTGGCCGCCGCGCTAAAGACCCTGGCCGGTGCAGCACTATTCTGGGGAGTGGCTCGCCTGGCCACACCCGTGTCGATTCTGGCGGCGGGCTGGATCGGGCTCTTCGGCCTCATCTTCCTGCTGCACTTCGGCAGCTTCCACCTGGTTTCTCTGGTGTGGCGGACGGTGGGCATTCAGGCCCGGCCGATCATGGATAGCCCGATCCGGGCCGCGTCCCTGAGCGAACTCTGGGGCCGGCGCTGGAACCTGGCCTTCCACGTGCTCGCCCGCGACCTGGTGGTCGGTGTGGCCCGCAACCGGTTCGGCGCCGCCGGCGCGACGCTGCTGGCGTTTGCCGCCTCCGGCGTCCTGCACGACCTGGTCATATCGGTCCCGGCTCGGGGCGGCTATGGCCTGCCCACCGCATACTTTCTGCTCCAGGGGATCGGTCTCCTCCTCGAGCGCTCGCGGCTCGGGGTTCGCCTCGGCCTGCGCGGCGGACTACGGGGGCGCGCGTATGCCCTGGTCGTCGCCGCTGCGCCCGCTTTCTGGCTGTTCCATCCGCCATTCGTGCTGCGGGTGATTGTTCCGTTCATGCGCGCGCTGGGAGCTCTGGCACTCTCCCTCCCCCTTGCGGGGAGGGTTGGGGTGGGGGTCTGTTGATGTCCCGCATGGAACTTCTGCTGTGGGTGGCCGGGGCGCTGCAACTGGTCATCGCCGCCGCCAACCTGCTGCTGCCGAGGATCCTCCGCTACCGCGAAAACCTGGCGCGAATGTCGCCCATGGTGCGCGAGATCTTCCTCGTGCATTCGGGATACATCGTCCTGGTGCTGATCGCCTTTGGGACGATGAGCCTGGCCTTCGCCCCGGACCTGGCCGGTGGTAGCCGGCTGGGACGGTTCCTCAGCGCCTTCCTGGCCCTGTTCTGGTTGTTGCGGATCCCGGTCCAGCTGGGATACGACCCGGCAGTACGGCGGAAATACCGGCTGTTCGACGTCGCTTTCCTGCTGGCGCTCCTCTACCTGGGCGGGACCTATCTGCTGGCCGCGCTCGAGGTCCGGCGATGATCACCCAGCTGTTCGGCCTCGCCCTCTGGTTGGCTGGTGTCGGCCACTTCTGCATCCTGGGAGCCAGCTTCCAGGTGCCGACCCGCCTCGGTTGGAAGACCGATCTGGCCCGTCTCACCCCCTTCAATCGCAAGCTGATGTGGACCTACGGTGCGTTCACGGT
>DASPZT010000336.1:0-6077 GCA_035636135.1 Candidatus Limnocylindria bacterium
CCTGCTGTACCTGGAGGCAGGCCAGGGTCGCCTCCAGGCGCAGCCAGACCGCGTCCGGATCCCCGCCTGACTGCCGCCGGCAGCCCATCGCGATCCATCTCTGGCTGATGGGTCCTCCGAGTGCGCCCGTTATACGCCGCGATGGCTGGCACCACCGCGGTCCGACGCTGGCCGGGACCGATCGCCTGGCCGTCCCGGCCCGCGTTGATCGTGTTCCTGGTGAGCCTGGTACCGGCGGCCATCCAGCTCCATCACTGGGGCTGGTTCCTTCATCTGCCGGCCTATCTCGACTTTGGCAACTATTACCTGTATGCGCGAATGGGGATGCACGACGGCTGGAACACACTGTACGACCTGACCGTCGAGTACCGGGAGTGGCTCTCGCTGGGCGGCATCCACGTGCTGCCCATGTTCCCCATGATCTATCCGCCGCCGCTGGCCTGGCTGGTCGCGCCCTTTACGTTCCTCCCGCTACTGGTCGCCTTCACCATCTGGGCGACCATGATCCTGGTCCTCTTCCTCTGGATGTGGACCGTCACCGCGCCGGGCACCCGGTTCCAGCGCTGGACGCTCCTGTCGCTGGCCATCGGCGCCTCCCCGGTGGCGCTGGGCCTGATCCTGGCGCAAGCGCTGGTGGTCGTCCTGGCCGCGGTGGTGGGCGCCTGGTACCTGCTCCGCCAGCAGCACCAGGTGGCGGCTGGCCTGCTGCTCTTATTGATGGCGATCAAGCCGCAACTGGCCTTCATCGTCCCCTTCACCCTGCTGGCGGCCGGATACCGGCGCACCTTCGCCGTGTGGGCCGTGGGCATGGCCCTGATCGTGCTGCTGGCCATCGTGAGCCTCGGGCCGGACGGCGTGCATGCCTACCAGGAGCGGCTGCACGCGGCGTCCAACGGCGCTGCTGAGTTCGTGATCGATGTGTCGATGAGCATTCCAGGCCTGCTGGGCCGCGGCTGGCTCGGCCTGGCCGGTCAAGCGACGGCGGGGGCGCTGGCACTGTGGGCCGCCTATCGGCGCCGCCGGGATGGGTTGGAGTTTGCCATCATCGCGGGACTCATCGGCTCCCTCCTGATCACGCCCTACGTCCACCGCCAGGATCTGACGGCCCTGATCCTGGCCGGCTGGCTCTACTTGCGGACCGCTCCGCCGCGGATCGCCAAACCATTCCTGATCGTCGGCTATCTGCTGGTGGCCGGCTACTTGCAGCTGGTGATCGCGCTGCTCACGGGCGGCCGTGGTACCGAGCCGGTGATCGTGGCCTTTGAGGTCCTGTGGCTGCTCCTGATTGCCTTCCCGATCGACCTGCCGGCCTGGCGTCGGCAGCCTCAGCCGCTCGAATCGGCCGCTTAGGCGGCAGGGGCCGCATTCCGAATCGCGCCGCGATTGCCGCGGTATCACAGGCTCTCCTGGCTGCCGGGCGCTGGAAGACTTTCGCGAGCTGGGCCGTCACCGCGACCACCCGCTCGGCGGTCGCCGTTCTCAGCGTGGGGACGACTGGAGTGCGGATAGGTCAGGCAACCTGGCGGACTAGTCACCCGGATACCGGTGCCGGACGCTCTCACGATCCCGGGCTTGCTGGGGAGCGGCTTCATGGTCGCCGTATGGATCGCCCTCTTATGGCCACCCCTCCCGGTGGGCGCGCCTTCTCCTCTGGCGGCCTTCTCCCTGCTGTTGGTGCCGTCGTTCCTGAGCCTGCCGAACCAGCCGGCAAACATCCTCAACGGGGCGCTGGTGGTGATCGAGATCCTGTGGTTGGCGACGGTCTACCCCAGCCTGCAGGTTTCGGGCGCTGAAACCCAGCCGCTCGCGGCGTGACCCCGAACGGGGGCTGGCCGAAGCAAACTTCGCTGCGCTGAATCGTTACACCGGGCGCAGCGCCGAAGCCTGGCTGCGCCTCAAGATGAGCCAAGCCCCGGTCAGCACCGTTGAACCCCAGCCCGAGCCGAGGTCCCACCTCAGATGCCCGCGCTGTCACGCGGGGCTGCGGCAGACCACGGCGGACAGCATCACCTGCCAGCGGGGGCACGCCTACCCGGTGATCGACGGCATCCCGGACCTGATGCCGGAGGCCAGCCTCGCGGACCCGGCCAAGCTGGTCTCGCCGGCCGTCGACCTGACCGTCCTCTTGCTCACCTGGAACGAGGCGGACAACCTTCCGATCCTCATCCCGCGGATCAAGGCGGTGGTCGAACGCCTGGGCGGGACATCCGAGATTCTCGTCATCGACAAGGACTCGGCGGACGGGACCGCCCAGGTTGCCGCCAGCCTGGGGGCCCGGGTGGCCCGCCAGACTGAGCCGGGTTTCGGCGGCGCCCTTCGAATAGGCTTTGCCCTGGCCCGCGGCCGGTTCATCTGCACTATGGACGCCGATCTGTCCCACGAACCCGAAGTCCTCGCGTCCCTGTGGAACGCCCGCCAGCAGGCCGCCCTGGTGATCGGTTCGCGTTGGGTACAGGGCGGCGGCGCCGACATGCCGCTGTATCGCAGCACCCTGAGTCGGCTCCTCAACCGGATCTACGGCCTGGCGCTGCATGTGCCCTACCACGACATGTCCTCCAACTGCCGGTTGTACCGGGCGGAGGCGCTCCGGACCCTGGAGCCGCAGGGGACGAACTTTGACGTCCTCGAGGACCTGCTGATGCGTATGGTGAACCAGGGCCACGCCGTCATCGAGGTACCGCTCCATCACCGCCAACGTCACGCAGGGAAATCCCACGTTCGCCTGCTCGCCTTCGCCCTGTCCTATCTGCGCACCCTGGTCCGTCTCCGGCATCTCCGTCACTCACCCGAAGCCGGCGACCGCGAGCTGCAGGCCTATCACGCCCTCAACCCGGTCCGTCGCTGGCTCGAACGTCGCCGCGCTCGCTTGCTCCGGACCCGGGTCGGGAGCCGCACCGGCTGCCTCTACGTGAACTGCGGATCGGATCCCGTGCTTGGCATGCTGCCCGATGCCACCGGGGTCGACACCCGACTGAACCGGCTGCGCGCCGCACGACAACAACGGCGCCCGCTGGTGCGCGGGTCCCTTTCCGCCCTGCCTTTTGACGACGAGAGTTACGAGCTTGTCCTCTGGGGGCAGTCCCAGGACGGGGTGGCCGACGCCGACCACCCGCTCGACGAACTGGTCCGGGTGGTAGCCCCTGGCGGCCGGCTCGTCATCCGGGCGCTCACCGGCCCCCAGGCGCTGGCCACGTCCCTCCGCCAGCAGGGGCTGGCCGTCGAAGCGCCGCGGCGGCTCTCCGCCGGAGAGTGGATCGTGACGGCCGACCGGATCGGGGCGTCGCCCGGGCCGCTCACCCGCCCCGAAGTGCACCGGGACCGGGGGCGGACCATCGGCCTGGGCACGGCCAGCATCACGCTGGCGCAGCGCCGCTACGTGAATGACGTGCTGGACAAGAACCGCCTCTCCTACGGCGAGTACACGCGGCGGTTCGAACGCGAGTTCGCCCGGCTGCACGATCGCACCTTCGCCATCTTTTGCAACAGCGGGACCAGCGCCCTCCAGGTGGCAGTCCACGCCATGAAGGAGCACTTCGGCTGGAAAGACGGGGACGAGATCCTGGTCCCGGCCATCACCTTTGTCGCCTCGGCCAATGTCGTCCTGCAGAACGGCCTGGTCCCGGTCTTCGTCGACGTCGAGGCCGACTACTACGGCATCGACCCCGCCCATTTGGCGCGTCACCTGACCCCCCGGACGCGGGCCGTGATGCCGGTCCACCTGTTCGGGCAGCCCTGCGACATGGATCCCATCCTGGCGTTCGCCCGCGACCATGACCTCCGGGTGCTGGAGGACTCCTGCGAGACCATGTTCGTCCGGCACAAGGGGCACGTCACCGGGTCGTGGGGGGACGTTGCCTGCTTCAGTACCTACGTCGCCCACCTGGTAGTGACCGGCGTGGGCGGCTTCGCCACCACCAACGACGTGGGCCTGGCGACGCTCATGAAGAGCCTCATGAATCACGGGCGAGACAACATCTACCTCTCCATCGACGACGACGACACTGACAACGTCGACCGGTTGCAGCAGGTGGTCGCCCGCCGTTTCTCCTTCGTCCATGTCGGGTACAGCTACCGGGCCACTGAGATGGAGGCAGCGCTAGGGGTGGGCGACCTCGAGCAGCATCCGGCCATGCTGCGGCGCCGGGCCGAGAATGCCGCCTACCTGACGTCCCGGCTGGGAGATCTGGAGCACGTTCTCCAGTTGCCCGGGATCCGCCCCGAGACGGAGCACGCCTTTATGATGTATCCCCTTGTCGTCCGCCAGGGCGTGGACCGCGAGCCGCTCATCATGCACCTCGAACAGGCCGGCATCGAGACGCGTCACCTGATGCCACTGATCAACCAACCCGTCTACCGCCGGCTGTTCGGCGACCTGGAGCCTCACTACCCCGTGGCCGCCCGCCTGAACCAGGCCGGCTTCGCCATCGGCTGCCACCAGGGCCTGACCACCGCGGACCTCGATTACGTCGCCGACACCTTCCACGCCTTCTTCCGAGGCAACCCCGAAGCCGCAGCGTGAAACAGCCTCCCGCACTCCGGCGCCCAGATCTAGTCGGGCCAGGCGGTCTTCGCGGCCGCCCCGGCGGGCTTAGTCGGCTTAATTCGGTGGTCGATGGAAGCCCGAATCCACCGAGTCGAGCTTGCATCTTGGGCGCGGGACGAGCGATCGGTGCGTCGTCTCCTGCGCGCGCTCGGTTACGCACCGACGGGTGCGCGCCCTCGCGTTGCTCGTCGCCTCCTTCCGCTCATCTCGCCCCGCATCCCAATCTGCGTCGTCCGATCGGTGGATCCGGGCTAAGCAGCTTTGCGAACCACGCCGCGATTCGCCCGATACCACTCGATCGTCTGCCGCAGCCCCTCTTCGAGCTGCACCTCAGCGGTGAATCCAAACTCCCGCCGGGCGCGCTCCACGTCCAGCTTGCGCCGGGGCTGCCCGTCCGGCTTGCTGGCGTCCCACTCCAGCCGGCCGCGGAAGCCGGTGAGCCGGGTGATGGTCTCCACCAGCTCACGGATCGAGATCTCGCGCGAGGTGCCGATGTTCACCGGGTCCGGCTGGTCGTACCGCTCCGCCGCCAGCAGAATGGCCCGCGCGGCATCGTCCACGTAGAGGAATTCGCGCGTCGGCCGGCCGGTGCCCCAGACCGGCAGCGCCGCGTCCCGCCGCTCGCTGGCTTCGACGCACTTGCGGATCAGTGCCGGGATCACGTGCGACGTCTGCAGGTCGAAGTTGTCGCCCGGCCCGTACATGTTGGCGGGCAGCAGGTAGATGGCGTGCAGCCCGTACTGCGCCCGGTAGGCCTGCGCCTGCACCAGCAGCATCTTCTTGGCCAGGCCGTACGGGGCGTTGGTCTCTTCCGGGTAGCCGTCCCACAGGTTCGCCTCGGAGAAGGGCACCGGGGTGAACTTGGGATACGCGCAGACGGTGCCCACCTGCACGTACTTGGCCACCCCCTGCCGGCGGGCCTGCTCCATCAGCTCGATCCCCATGATGGCGTTCTCGTAGAAGAAGCGACCCGGGTTGTCCCGGTTGGCGCCGATGCCACCCACCCGGGCGGCCAGGTGGATCACCACGTCCGGCCGCTGGTCCGCATACATCCGGGCCACGTGGGCCTGGCGCGTGAGGTCGTATTGCTGGCTTTGGAAGGTGAAGATCTCGGCCGGCTGCTGCGGCTGCAGCAGTTCCACCAGCCGACGGCCAAGGAACCCTCGGCCGCCGGTGATCGTGACCCGCCGGCCTGACCACCAGCCCATCGTGACGAACGAGTAACGGGTCGCGGCCGAGAAATCTTTCTGTAGGATGGGCGGGCAATGGACGGCCCGCGCGTCAATCCGTTCCTCAGCCGCCTGGCTCGCGGCCCGCTGCTGGGCGACGGGGCCATGGGCACCCAGCTGCATCTGCACGGCATCCCGTTCGAGCGCTGCTTTGATGAGCTCAACCTGACCGAGCCGCGCATCGTGGAAGAGATCCATCGCGAGTACATTCGGGTCGGCGCCGAGCTGATCGAGACCAACACCTTCGGCGCCAACCCCCGGAAGCTGGCGCAGTACGGACTGGCCGGTGACACTGAGCGGATCAA
>DASPZT010000337.1:0-3184 GCA_035636135.1 Candidatus Limnocylindria bacterium
GGGCGCGACCGTGCCATCGAACCCGGGAAGGAGGCAGCCCAGCGCCAGCCGTTCCAGGTCGTCCATCAGCCCTTGACCGCGCCGGCCGTCATTCCCTGCGTAATCCGCCGCTGCACCAGGATGAAGAACACCATCACGGGCAGGGCAAAGAGCGTGGAGCCAGCCATGATGCCGCCCCAGTCAATCTGGGTCCCCATGGACACAAAGGAGGCGAGCCAGACTGGCAGGGTGGCGTTCTCATTGGTGAGGAGCACGTTGGCAAAGATGTACTCGTTCCAGGCCTGGATGAACGCAAAGATTGAGGTCGCCACCAGCCCGGGCGCGATCAGTGGAAACAGAATCCGGATGAAGGCCTGGGTGCGGGTGCAGCCGTCGGTGAGCGCCGCCTCCTCCAGGTCCACGGGCACCGAGGCGACGAAACCCCGCAGCGTCCAGATCGTGAACGGCAGGGCAAAGGCCAGGTAGGCCAGGATGACCCCGGTCAGGTGGTACACAAGCCCCGCCCGGTTCAGCTCGACAAAGATGGGGATGAGCATCGCCTCGAAGGGGACCATCTGGACCACCAGCAGCAGGACGATGAACAGCTTGCGACCGCGAAAACGGAACCTGGCGAGGGCGGTGGCGGCGAAGAACGCCAGCGCCATCGAGAGGATGACGACCGAGCAGGTGACGATCACACTGCTCCGCGCGTTCGCCCAGAAGTGGTACTTGTGGACGCCGTCGACGAAATGCTGCAAGGTGAACGGGGCGGGGATGAACTTGGGCGTGGGGAGCTGGATGTCACCGCTTGGCTTGAAGGCCGTCACCACCATCCAGTAGACCGGGAACAGGAAGAAGAGGCTGGCCAGGAGCGCAAGGCCATTGGCGACCATCGAGCCGCGCCGCGGGCTGCCCGCGGTCACGATTCGTCTCCGATGCGCACCATGCGCCCCACCAGCACCGCGGTGATCATGAGGAGAATGACCACCCCGATGAAGGCCGTCGCCGCCCCCCGTCCGTAATTCGGCGTCCCGCCGAACGACTGGTGATACGCCCAGATGCCGATCAGGTTGGTGTCCTCCGAGATCCCGCCGCTCTTCTGCAGCACGAAGATCTGGGTGAACACGCGGAAGTCCCAGATGGTGGACAGCAGCGTCAGCACCAAGAGGATGGGGGCGAGGAGCGGCAGACTGACTCGCCGGAAGGTGGCCCACGCGTTCGCCCCGTCCACCCGAGCGGCTTCGTAGAGGTCTTCAGGCACCTGCGACAGACCGGCGTACAGGACCAGCGCCACGAATGGCAGCGCCCCCCATACGACGATCAGGGTGGCCAGTCCCAGGAGTGAGGTCGGGTCCGAGAGCCACGAGTGTTGGGTGAAATTGCCCAGCCGCAGGCTGGTCAGCACCCAGTTGACGACGCCGAAGTCACGGTCGAAGAGCCACTGCCAGACCTGCGTCGCGGTCACCGTGGGCGTGGCCCAGGCCAGCACCATGCTGATCGACAGGAGGAGTCGCATCCGGGTGCCCAGGCGTTGCAGCAGCAGGGCGATGCCCATCCCGACGGCGATGGTGAGAGCCACGTTGACCCCGGCGAAGATGAGCGTTCTGCCCAGCACCGCCCAGAATTCGGGCTTGGCCAGGATGTACCGGTAGTTGGTCAGTCCGACCCAGTGAGTCGGCAGGTCCTGAATCAGCTCCCTGGCGCGAAACTGCTGGAAGGAGATCGCGACCAGGTACACGAAGGGAAAGACCACGGCTGCCCCGAGCGCGAGCGCGGCCGGCGCCAGCAGCACGTAGGGGACGTGCCAGGGCACGGTGGCTGCCCGCCGCCGCCCGAACAGCCGAGAGCGCCGCCCGGCCGGCCCTGTGAGTGGGGTTGCCGGGGCGGCGCTCGTCACGTGCTGCACGATACGCGATGCTACTGGTTGAGTTTGTCCGCGAGGGCCTGGTCCGCTGCCTTGGTCGCGTCCGCCACGCTGGCCCGCCCGGTAAAGATCTTGGCCAGCATGTCCTGCAGGATGTTGTTGCTCTCCACGCTCGCCCAGTTCGGGCTGTTGGGCACGAACCAACTCCGGGCCGCCGCTGCGTCCGCGACCGACAGCACGGGATCGCTCGCGTGCAAGTTCAGCAGGGTTGTCGAGTTCGGAATCACGCCTCCCTGCACGGCCAGCTGGGTCTGGTATTTGCTTCCCGCCAGCAGCTTGATGTAGTCGAGAGCGAGCCCCTGGTGCTTGCTCTTGGCCGCGATGCCAAGGTTGGAGCCACCCAGGAAGACCGGCGCGGCGTTTGACGCTCCGGGAATCGGGAAGACCCCCAGGTTGTCTTTCAGTGCGGGCTTGTCTTTGGCGATCACGCCGTAATGCCAGCCGGCCTCGATCACCATGGCGGCCTTGCCCGACTCGAACACCGAGTCATCTTTCGTCTCGTCACCGTCGCCCGGCGCGGTGCCGACCTTGCTCCGCATGTCCTTCACCCAGCTCAATGCCGACTGGGCAGCCGAATCCTCAAGAGTCCCGGCCCACTTGGTCCCCGATTTGGTGGCGATGTTGCCGCCCGAGTCGAAGACCCAGGAGAAGATGGCGTACCAATCCTTGCCCGGCAGGTACAGCGCCGAGAAGCCCGGCACGCTGGCGTTGGCCGTCATCAGTTTCTGTCCGTCCGCGATCAGCTCGTCACGGTTGGCCGGCGGCGCGGTGATCCCCGCCTTGGCAAACAGGTCCTTGTTGTAGACGACCACGCGGTCACCGGCGTAGTAGGGGACGCCGTAGAGCTTGCCATCGAGCGTGCCGGCCTCTTTCAGGCTCTGCAGCCAGGTGCCCCCGCCCAGGCTGGATTGTTTGCTGGTCAGGTCCGCCAGCCCGCCCGCCGACGCAAACCCCGACACCAGCGTGTTGCCCATCTCCAGGACGTCCGGTGGGCTCTGCGTGCTCAGCGCGGTGTTGGTCTTGTCGCTGATCCCACCCCACTGCTGCAGCTCCACGTTCACGGTGACGCCCGGATGGGCGGCCTGGAACTCCGTGTTGAGGGCGCTGATCACCGCATCCGGGGCGCTCCCATTCATCAGCCACACGGTCAGCGGCCCGGCATCCGCGGTGGGTGTGGTGGCCGCCGTGTTCCCACAGGCAGCGGCGACCAGCGCGACCCCCAGCGCGGCGATTCCGACGACGACGTTCCTTCGCTTCATTGAGTTTCTCCTTCCCTTATCT
>DASPZT010000338.1:0-4305 GCA_035636135.1 Candidatus Limnocylindria bacterium
CTGGGTGCCGCGCCGAGCAATGAGAGCCAGAACCTGTTGGGTGCCTATGCGACGAAGCGCGAATGCGAGCGCTCGGGCCGATGAGTCATCGAACCACTGGACGTCGTCGATCGCGATGAGCAGCCGCTGGTCTCGGGCAAGAATGTCGAGCGCATCACGAATCGCGACCCCGAGTGCGCGCGAATCGTGCCGGTCGTCCTGCGCGTCCTCGCGGAGCAGCGCCGCAGCGAGGGCTCGTCGCCTTGGTGGCGATAACGTCGGCAGCACAGTATCGGCAACGCCCTCCAGAAGGTCACCGAGACCGACGAATGCCAGGGCGAGCTCGGCTTCCGCGGGGCGCGACGTAAGGACGCGAACTCCACGTGCGCGGGCATGCTCGACCCCCTCTCTCCAGAGGGTCGACTTGCCGATCCCTGCCTCACCCTCGAGGACCAGCCCTCTAGGCGCGCGTCCGGCCGCGTCGATGAATGCATCGACCTTGGCGAGCTCCTGCTCCCTGCCTATGATCTCGGCGGCCATCGGACCGGCACATGGTGACACCGGCAGGCGGGAGCTCGCCGGTCCCAATGGACAACGCGGCTAGCGCTGATGGTTAGGTCGCACTTTCAGCTCTCATAAGGGCGCCGGCGCCACGGGGCTGACAGACATGTCGAGACCCGCAGTCGAGATTGCGATTCGGTAATCAAATCTGGCTCCCCTTAGTGGACGCTCTTCGAACTCTTCTCCAGACTCCCACCCCGGAAGTTCGCGAGTTCCTCGATCATGTTTCGTTAGCGGTCACCTTGCGCGGTCGATTGGCAATGTAGGCGTGATTGTCCGGGTGGCTCAAGCTTCGACTCCCGTCGGGAAACCTGGCTTTGTGGAGGCGTCCGAAGTATGAATAGACGCACGCCGACCGGCGCCCCGCCCTTCGCCATCCGGCCATCATTCGGAGTGCAGGACCTCGGCGACCCGGGTCCGGGCGGCCCAGCGGGTCGGCAGCAGCGAGCCGACCAGCGCCACCGCCACCCCGGCCACCCCGAGCAGGATCAGCCCCGGCGCGCTGAAGACCCTGAAGAGGCTATCCGGCAGGTCGTTTCCGACAACACTGGCCAGGGCCCCCATCAATGCTCGGTGCACCGCCACGCCGGCCGGCAGGCCGAGCACCCCGCCAACGCTACCCAGCAACACCGCGCCGGCGGCGACCATGGCCAGGACCTGGAGGGGCGTCATGCCCAGGGCCTTCAGCACCGCCGTCTCGCGGGCATGTTCTCGCGTGTTCAGCAGCAGGGTGTTGAAGACCCCCGCCACCGCGATCAGGGCCAGCACGGCCGCCAGCACCAGCATCACGGAGTTCAGGGTGTCGACGGGCGAGATGGACCCATGGATGCGGTTGGCGCTGGCGTCTACGAAGTCGGGCTCAGTGGCCTGCACCCGGCGGGCGTAGGCTTCGGCGTCGCGGCCGGGCTTGAGCTTGACAAAGTAGTACGTCGGCTGCATTCCAGGTGCGGCCGCGGCCAGCGTCGAGAGGTCCATGTCAATCTCGCGGCCGAGCCAGCTGGTCGAGAAGATCTCGCCCACGACCTGCAGCTCGACAGAGCGCCCGCGGATCACGGCCTGGAAGCGGTCACCCACGTTCAGGTGCGACGCCTCCAGGGTGGCGCGAGGGGCGACGACCTCTCCCGGAGCATTGAACCAGCGCCCGCGGATGACGGGGATCGCGAGTCTGGCCGAGTCGCCGCGGTAGGCGACCACCAAGACCGGGTAGCGGCCGCCCACGCCAGGCACTGTCTCCACGCTACTGGCCGCGCCCACTACGAAATCAGTCTCCGGTTGGGCGGCGAGGGTGGCCATGACCTTCTGATCCGGATACGCGATCGACCGCTGAACGGTGAGGTCGGTGTAGGGGGGGTCTCCGATGCGCCCAACCGCTCCTTTGGTGTCCAAGTGGGTGCTACCCTGCAGGCCGCTGGCGAAGACAAGGGTCGTGACGCCGACCAGCACGGCGAGCACGGTGAGCGCGGCGCGTTGCGGTCGGGCAAAGGCGTCGCCCGAGCCGAGCGCGAGGGGCTGAGGCAGCGGCAGCTTTCGGAGCCAGGAACCCACCAAGGAGCGGCGGCCGCCTGAGGGTGCGCTGCCCAGGGAGATGGCGCCCACGGCGCTGAGCCGCCCCGCCCGCAGCCCGGGCAGCACGGCTGCCAGGAGGACCACCGCCGTCACCACCAGCAGGGTCGCGAGGGCCATGGCGGGGGCGAACGGCGGCTCGGAGGGCAGAGCCAGGCCGGCCGCCGCCCGGTCGACGAGGGGGATGCTGAGCGCGACACCGGCAGGGATGCCCAGGACACAGCCCGCCAGCGCGGGGACCAGCATCTGGCCGACCAGCGTCCCCACGACCTGGAGTGGGGTGAAGCCGACCGCCTTCATGACGCCGATCTCACGGTAGCTGGCTATGACGATTCCGCTGACCAGGTTGGCAATCGTGGCGGCGCAGGCCAGGAGAGCGAAGATCCCGAAGGCGACCAGGAAGGTCACCACCAACTGGTTGGCCGCGTTGAAGAGGAACTTGAACTTGAGATAGTCGTTGGAGTACTGCACGGCGCCCGGCGGCAGCGCAGCCTCCAGGCGGGCCACCTTGTCCGTTAGCTCCGACGTAGTCGGGGCCTGGGCGAAGCGGTAGACCATCGCGTAGCCCCAATCGGGTGCCAGCAGCGGCAGCTGCGACTGCGCCACCCAGGCGGATTGGCGGCCGAGCTCGGCGCCTCCCTCGTCGATGTCGACCGCCTCGCCAACCACGACCAGTGTTGGCTTTTCGAGGCTGCCCAGGGAGAGCAGGCGGTCGCCCAGGCGGACGTGGTTGAAATCCGCGAACGAGCGGGTGATGACGATCTCGCCCGGCCCCTCAACCCATCGCCCAGCTGCTAGCCGGAGGATTTCGACGTCGGACTGCGGACTGTCCCGGCCCACTGTGTCGAGCTGGTACTTGTGAGTACCCAGCGCGAAGGCGGCACCGTAAACCAGGGGCCAGGGACCGGCGGCGGCGCTGGCGCCGATCAGGGTGGGCGTGCCCGCCAGCTGCGCAGAGTCGATCTTGTGGCGATCGAAATGGACGATAAGGTGGGCTCCCTTCTGGGCCTCGAAGGCGCGGTCCCAGGGGTCGCTCGAGGTCTGTAGGAGCGTCAGGCCCAGGGTCGTGGTCGCGCTGGCCAGGAAGATGACGAACGCGATGATCGCCGCCTGCAGCCGGCGCCGCCTGAGGTCGCCGAGCACCTTGGTCATGACCGCGCTCATCCCACCACCTCCTCGACGCGGACCCGGACCAGCTCCGCCGCGCTTGCGGTTGAGGCCTGCAGGACGACGTCGTCGGCGACCTTTCCGTCGACCAGGCTCACAACGCGGCGCGCATGGCGGGCGGCCAGCTTCGCGTCGTGGGTGACCAGGAGCACAGTCTGGCCGCCGCGGTTGAGCTCCACCAAGAGCTCCATGACCTGCTCGCCGCTTCGGCTGTCAAGGGCACCCGTAGGCTCGTCGGCCAGCAGCAGCAGCGGGCGGTTGACCAGCGCCCGGGCGATCGCCACCCGTTGCTGCTGGCCACCCGACAGGCGGGCCGGGTAGCGCGCGGCTTGGTCGGCGATGCCGAGCTGCGCGAGTAGTTCCCGCGCGCGCTGGCGAGCCGCGGCGGTGCCGCTGCCGGCCAGCTGGGCCGCGACCACGACATTCTCCAGCACCGTCAGGCTGCCAAGCAGGTTGAAGAACTGGAACACGAACCCCACCCCGCTCCGGCGGTACCGGGCCAGCTCCGCCTCACCGGCGCGCCCGAGGTCGCGGCCGTCGACGAGCACTTGGCCAGAAGTCGGCCGGTCGAGCCCGGCGACCAAGTTGAGGAGGGTCGACTTCCCGCTCCCGGAGGGGCCCATGACGGCGAGGAACTCGCCCCGTTCGACGCCCAGGCTGACCCCGTTCAGCGCCGGATGCTTTGCCCCGCCGTCGTATAGCTTGCGGACATCGCTCAGCTCGACTAGCCGTGTCATGTTTCCTCCACTCCCTTTCGGTTGGAATTCCGGGTCTCCTCGGCGCAGGCGTCCGTCCACTTGAGGTCGGCCTCGGTGTGGAGGATCGCGCCCTTGAACAGCAGGACGAGGTCGTCGCGCCCCTCCCGCCGGGCTCCTTGCTCAAGCTCCGCCAGGTCCTTGAGGCGCTGGAGGTAAACGCGGCGCTGGGCCGTCAGCAGCTCGTCCAGGCGGCCGTCGGCCAGACGCGTGTTGAGCAGCAGCTTCACGTAGATCTCCTCACGGAGCTGCTGCGGTTCCGATTCTGGGCGGGACAGCC
>DASPZT010000339.1:0-3293 GCA_035636135.1 Candidatus Limnocylindria bacterium
GTGCGCAGCCCCGAAGCCGTGGTGGAGAGCCTGTTCGCCGCTGCGGTGCAGCCCCAGGGACAGCGCCAGCGCCGGAGCCGGCCTGCCCACAAAGCGGGTCTGGGCCAGCCTAGGCTCCGGCAAGGACGCCTTCATCGCCGACGTCCGCGCCGAGATGGTCCGGCGCGATCGGCAACGCCACCACACCTGGGTGATCGTCACCGACGGCGAGCGAGCCCTCCAGCAACGGGTCTGTACCGCCTTCGACAACGTGACGCTCGTGCTCGATCTGCTCGACGTGCTCGAGAAGCTGTGGGCCGCCGCCTATGTCTTCCACCCGGAGGGCAGCCCCCAGGCCGAGGCCTTTGTTCGGGAGCGCGCCCTGCGCATCCTCTCCGGCAAGGTCAGCGGGGTCGTCCAGGGACTCCGCCAGACGGTCACCAAACGACGTCTCCAGGAGAGCCAAGGCCAAGACCCTGCGCAACGTGGCCGGCTACTACTACCGGAACAGGACCCGCATGCGCTACGACCTCTACCTCCGCAACGGCTGGCCCATCGCCAGCGGCTCGGTCGAGGGCGCCTGCAAGAACCTCATCAAGGACCGCATGGAGAGATCGGGCATGCGATGGACGCCGGGCATGGCCGAGGCGATGCTGCGGCTGCGTACCATCTACCTGTCCGGCGACCTCGACCCGTACTGGGACTTATGCCGGATTTGACATAAGTCCCACTATGCGCGGGGCAGCGTTATGTCTGAAAGAGGCAGATCACAACTCCTACCGCTGTGGGGCCGGGGAAGGCGGCCTACATAATTCGGCCCGGCGGAGGCAGGCTTTCCTGACCGGGATGGACCCGGGAGGGGAGGCCAGGGATGAGAAACCTGATGAACACGCGCGTCCGCGGACCGCTTGCACGGCACCGCGACGGCTACATAGCGGAGCTGGTGGGGCAGGGCTATCTGCCCGACAGTGCGGCCGTCCAGGTGCAGTTGATGGGCCGTCTAAGCGACTGGCTGGAAGGTCGGGGCCTGGGCAGCCTGGATCTCACGCCCGAGCGCGTCCGTGAGTTCGGCCGGGACCGACGAGCCCGGGGCTACACCAAGCTGTTGTCCGAAAAGAGCCTGCGGCCGCTGCTCGGCTACCTGGACCGCCTTGGAGTCCTGCCGCCGCCACCACCCAGGGCCTGCACCCCGGCGGCGAAGCTTGTGGAGGACTACCGCAACTACCTGGCGATCGAGGCCGGCCTGGCTGACTCGACCGTTGGTTCCTACCTGCGCACCGCGGAACTGTTTTTGAGCCAGCGGGCTGAAGCCGAGGGCTTGGGTCTGCAGCACCTGACCGCAGGAGAGGTCAGGTCCTTCGCCGTCGAGCAGTGCCGTCGGCGTCAAGTGGCGGGGGCGAAGGCTTTGGTCGTCGGGCTGCGTTCTCTCCTGCGGTTCCTGTTCCTGAAGGGTCACATCCCGCACCAGTTGGCCTCGGCGGTGCCCACCCCCTCCGATTTCGCGGGAGGATCCCTGCCTCGAGCACTGGATCCAGAGTCGGTGTCGGCGCTCCTGCGCAGCTGCGACCGCCAGACGCCCGTGGGACGGCGAGACTTCGCCATCATCACTCTGCTGGCCCGCCTGGGCCTGCGCGCGGGCGAAGTGGCGCGCCTGGGCCTCGATGACATCGACTGGCACCACGGCGAGATCGCCATACGCGGCAAGGGCGGCCGGGCGGACCGGCTGCCGATGCCCACCGACGTGGGCGAAGCGCTCGTGAACTACCTGCAGGGCCGACCAAGGGTCGCTTCACGCGCGGTGTTCCTGCGCAGAGCTCCCATCAGCGCATTTGGACGCGAGGGCGTCGCAGCTGTCGTGGTCCGCGCCTCCGCTCGGGCGGGCCTGGCTCGGGTGGGCTCACCGGCTGCGCCACAGTGCGGCTGCCGCCATGCTCCGTAGCGGGGCGTCGCTGACCGAAGTGGGCCAGGTGCTGCGCCAGGTCCGCATGTCCACGACCGCGATGTACGCCAAGGTCGACCGGGTTGCCCTGAGGAAGCTGGCACAGCCCTGGCCGGAGGTGCAGCGATGATTGCCTTCGGCCAAGCGGTTCAGGATTACCTGGCGATCCGCCGGGCGCTCGGCACCAAGCTCAGGGACCACGACTGGATGCTCGGCGACTTCGTCGCCTACCTCGAGGCTGCGGGTGCCGTCACGCTGACCACCGAGCTGGCGGTCGCCTGGGCCAGGCTGCCCGGTGTGGATGCCCACCCCGGCTACCTGAGTAGCCGGCTGTCCGTCGTCCGGGGCTTCGCCCGCCACTTCCAGGCCTTTGACCCGGCGGCCGAGGTGCCCCCCATGCACCTTCTGCCCACGAGGTCGAAGCGGGCGGTGCCCTACCTGTACTCCGAGGCGGAGATCGCTGCCGTGATGGGAGCGGCCCGCGCGCTGCGGCCGCAGCTGCGGGCGACCACCTACGCAACGTTGATCGGCCTGGTGGCGACGACGGGGATGCGCATCGGCGAGGCCATCGCCCTGGACCGGGACGACGTGGACCTCGACGAGGGACTGGTGACCGTGTGGCGGTCGAAGTTCGACAAGAGCCGGGAGTTGGTCCTGCACCCGAGCACCACCGAAGCGCTCAGCGCGTACGTGCGTGAGCGGGACCGCCTGTGCCCGGCCCCGAGGGATCCGAGTTTCCTCGTGTCGCCCGCCGGCACCCGGCTGGTCTACGTCACGGTGCGCAGCAACTTCGCCAGGCTGCTGGCCCAGGCCAGCATCAAGGCCCGATCGCCGCGCTGCCGTCCTCGCTGGCATGACCTGAGACACACGTTCGCGTGCCGGGTGCTGCTCGGCTGGTACCGCGACGGGGTCGACGTCGATGCACACCTGCCGGAACTGTCCACCTACCTCGGCCACCGAGAACCCACGAAGGGAACGCCAACCGTCTTTGCTTGACACCCAGTCCCCGCCCTGTCGTGAACCGGCTGTCTGGGGCGCGTCGGCAAGCGGACGACGGCCTCCGCCGCCGGGCTCAGGCGGGCGCCGAGCACCGCCACCGCCGGGTGGGTCGGTCTTGTCGTCGAGGGGGATGCGCAGCTGGATCACGACCTGCCAGCCGGTCACCCGGACCTCCTCGACGACCAGGCGCAGCAGTTGTTGACGCTGCTGGAAGGTGAGCTGGTCGATGCCGGCCGCGGCGAGGCGAGCGAAGTCGCCCACACGCCGACGAAGCCCGTTGTCGACAGCGAGCTCGCGGCGCTGGTCGGCCAGGTTGTCGCGCTGGTCGGTCAGTGAGCGGTGGCGACCGTCGATGTCGCGGGCACGACGCTTCATG
>DASPZT010000340.1:0-5136 GCA_035636135.1 Candidatus Limnocylindria bacterium
GTACCCATTGCCCCAACCGGCGCTGGTGAACCCGGGGAGCGTGGGCCAACCCCGCGACGGCGTTCCCGACGCCGCGTTCGCGGTGGTCGATCTGGACGGGCCGGCGGTCCAGTTCCATCGCGTCCCCTACGATGTTCCAACGACCCAGGCCAAGATCCTGGCCGCCGGGCTGCCGGAGATCGAGGCCGCCCGGCTTGCGCTGGGAATGTAAGGGAGCGTTCCTATAATGGGTCTCCTGTCATGAGGGTGATCATCGTGGGATGCAGCCGGGTGGGAGCGATGGTAGCCAAGGTGCTGGTCGCCGATGGCCACCAGGTCACCGTCGTCGACATCAACCGGAACTCCTTCAACCGCCTGGGGCCGGACTTCCCGGGGGAGATGGTGATGGGCAATGGCATTGATGAGGACGTGCTTCGCAAAGCCGGCATCGAGCAGGCGGAGGGCTTTGCCTCGCTGACCAACGGCGACAACCGGAACATCATGGCCGCCCAAATCGCCCGCGAGATCTTCCACGTCCCCCGGGTGATCACCCGCATCTACGATCCCATCCGGGAGAACGTCTACCGTGAGCTGGGCCTGGATACGACCAGCCCGACCCTGACCGGGGTCCGGGAGATTCACCGTATGCTGAAAGGCTGAGGGCGTGGGCATGTATGTGATCGTGATCGGGGGCGGCAAGGTCGGCTACTACTTGAGCAAGCACCTGATCGAGCGGGGATACGAGGTCACCTTGATCGAGAAGGATCCCCGCCGGGCCGAGGTCCTGACCTCCCAGCTGGGGGAGGTGGTGATGGTCGGGGATGGCGATGAGATGGCCTTCCTGGCCACCACCGGCATGGAGCGGGCGGACGTGGTGGTGGCCGTCACTGGGGATGACGAGGACAACCTGATCGCCTGCCAGATGGCCAAACGTAAGTTCGATGTCCCCCGGACGGTCGCCCGGGTCAACAACCCCTCCAACGTCCGGATCTTCAAGACGCTGGGAGTGGACGTGGCGCTGAGCGCCACCGAGGTCCTGCTCGACCTGCTGGAACGAGAGCTGGCCAAGGAGCCCGCCAAGCGGGCGCCCAGCTCCCAGCCGAACCCGAAGCGCTAGACCCCCGGATTGGACTGAGCGTAAAAAAAGGCCGGCCAGAGGGCCGGCCCGGGGGGTTTCGAGGACT
The DNA here is from genome assembly GCA_035636135.1 of Candidatus Limnocylindria bacterium. Classification (GTDB taxonomy): domain Bacteria; phylum Chloroflexota; class Dormibacteria; order CF-121; family CF-121; genus CF-121. The sequence goes on from DASPZT010000340.1 coordinate 1,164, forward strand.
GAGAGTTACACTCGGCTGCCGATCTTGTAGATCTTGGTGCCGCAGGTCGGGCATGAGCCGGTGGTGGCCGGCTTGCCATTCTTCATCGTGATCTGCTGGGCATCTTTGATCTCGACCTTCTTCTTACACTTCAGACAGTAGCCAGTAACCGCTGCCATCACAGTCTCCACACTCTCCTTTTCATTGCTCCGCCGACACCGGTAGCCCCTCCAAAAACTGCCCTAGGATAGCACAAGTTCCTGAATTCGGGCCGAATTCAAAATCCTGTGCAAAAACCGGGCCTCCCTATACTGGGCGTCGTGCCAGGGGAGGGGGTGCTCGCGGACCGGGTGGCGGTGGTGACGGGAGCCTCCCGGGGCATCGGGCGGGTGGTGGCCCAGCAGCTGGCCCAGCTGGGCGCCAGCGTGATCGTCAACTACAAGACCCAGGCCGAGGCGGCCACCCGGGTGGTCGCCGAGATCGTCGCCGGTGGCGGCGTGGCCGAGGCGATCGCGGCCGACGTGGCCAGCGCCGAAGCGGTCGACGCCCTGTTCCGGCAGGCCCTGGCCCGGTTTGGGCGGTGCGACATCCTGGTCAACAACGCTGGCATCATCCGGGACAACCTGCTGCTCCGCCTGGAGGCAGCCGACTTCGACGCCGTCCTGGAGACCAATCTCAAAGGCGCCTTTCTCTGCGCCCGCGCCGCCCTGAAGCCGATGCTGCGCCAGCGATTCGGCCGGATCGTGAACATGAGCTCAGTGGTCGGGCTCCACGGCAACCCTGGCCAGACCAACTACGCCGCTGCCAAGGCCGGGCTGATCGGCCTCACCCGCGCTCTGGCCAAAGAGGTGGGGTCGCGCCAGATCACCGTGAACGCGGTGGCTCCGGGCTTCATCGAGACCGACATCACCTCCCACCTGGGCGACGCCTCCCGCACCGCCCTCCTGGAGCGCATCCCGCTGGGCCGGCTCGGTACGGCCGACGACGTGGCCGGCCTGGTTGGGTTCCTCTGCACCCCGGCCGCCGCCTACATCACCGGCCAGGTGATCGCCGTCGACGGCGGCCTGATCCTCTAATTCCGGGCCGCTCCGCGGTCCTCTTCGCCCTCCCCCCAACGCGGGGGAGGGTGGGGTGGGGGGTGGCTCGAAGGGTCTACTTCTGGAAGCGGGCAAATACGACGGTGGCGTTGTGGCCGCCCAGGCCAAAGGAGTTGGACAGCGCCACCCCGATGGGGGCCCGCCGGGCCGTATCCGGCACGTAGTCCAGGTCGCATTCCGGATCCGGGGTCCGAATGTTGATGGTGGGAGGCATCACCTGATCGCGAATGGCCAGCGTGGTGAATACCGCTTCGACCGCCCCGGCGGCCCCCATCATGTGCCCGGTCATGGACTTGGTGCTGCTCATCGCCAGGTGGCCGGCGTGCTCCCCGAAGACCCGGTGCACGGCGTCGGTCTCGAACTTGTCGTTGAGAGGGGTGCCCGTGCCGTGGGCATTGATGTAGTCGACGCGGTCGGCGGAGACCTCCGCGGTGCGCAGCGCCCGGGTCATGCAGCTGACCGCGCCGTCCCCCTCCGCCGGAGCCGCCATGTCGAAGGCGTCGTTGCTGGAGCCATAGCCCAGCAGCTCGGCATAGATGCGGGCGCCGCGGGCGATGGCGTGATCCAGGTCCTCCACCACCAGGGCTCCGGCTCCCTCCGAGATCACGAAGCCGTTGCGGTCCTTGTCGAAGGGCCGGGAGGCCTGGGTGGGATCGGGGTGATTGCCCAGCGCTCGCATGGCGGTAAAGCCGGCGAAGATGACGGGCAGGATGGGGGCTTCGGCCCCGCCCGCGATCACCACCGCCGCATCACCGCGGCGGACCGTGTGGAAGGCCTCGCCCACCGCGTGGTTGCCGGTGGCGCAGGCGGACACGACCGCCATGTTCGGCCCCCGCAACCCGAGGGCGATCGCGATGTGGCCTGAGCACGAATCCGGCAGCATGTTGGGGAGGAAGAAGGGGCTCACCCGCCGGAGGCCTCGCTCTTCGAACACCTTTTGCTGTTCCAGGAGAGTTCCGAGGCCGCCGGCCGCGCTCCCGAACACCACGCCAAAGTCGTCCTGGACCCCGTTCTTGGTGAAGCCGGCGTCGGCAAACGCCTCCTGGGCGGCGACCAGCCCGAGCTGGGTATAGCGATCCATACGGCGCAGCTCCTTGGGCTCGACCGCCCCGCTGGGATCGAAGCCCTTGACCTCCCCCCCGATCTGCACCGGGAAGTCGCTGGGGTCGAAGAGGGTGACCCGGGCCACGCCCGACTGCCCTTCCAGCGCGGCCGCCCAGCTGCTCGGGACGTCGCTCCCGATCGGCGTCACCGCGCCGAGCCCAGTGATGACGACGCGCTTCACGCCGGTCGCGGTTCGGTGCCGGTGAGCAGCCCGCGCGCGATCTCGCGGTCGCTCATCGTGACCACCTGCACTTCCTGGCTGATCCGGCGGATCAGTCCCGAGAGCACCTGGCCGGGACCGATTTCGAGGAACGCGGTACTGCCGCGCTTGATCATCTCCAACACGGACGCCGACCACTGGACCGGGAGCAAGATGTGATCAGCCAGCTCCCGGCGGATCTCGTCGGCGGTGGTGAGCACCTGGCCGGTGATATTGGCGACCACCGGGATGCGCGGCTGGCGCAGTGGCAGGCGCGCCACCAGGTCGGCAAACTGGGCGGCGGCCCGGGCCATCAGGGGGGAATGCGAGGCAATGCTGATCGGCAGGCGCACCACCCGGGTGGCGCCCCGCTGGCGAGCCAGCTCCGTGGCGCGATCCAGAGCGGCGGATTCGCCCGAAAGGACCAGCTGTCCCGGCGAGTTCGCATTGGCCAGACTGATGATCCCGGCAGCTCCGGATTCGGCCACAATCTCTTCCACCACCGGCCGCTCCAAGCCCAGCACTGCCAGCATGCCGCCCGGTCGGTCTTCGCCGTTGGCCTTCATCAACCGGCCGCGTTCGCGTACCAGTTTCAGGGCGGTCTCGAAATCGATGACGTCGGCCGCGACCAGGGCGGTGAACTCGCCCAGGCTGTGGCCAGCCACATAGCGGGGTGCCACGGTCTGGCCGGTCGCCTGCCAGCGCTCTTTCAGCGCCGCCAAGCACGCCACGCTCACCGTAAGAATGGCCGGCTGGGCGTTGACCGTATCGTTGAGCTCCTGTTCTGGACCTTCGAAACAGAGCCGGGTGAGGGGCATGCCCAGGATCTGGTCGGCCTTCCGGAAGACCTGGCGGGCGGCCTCCGAGACGTCGTGGAGGGCCTTCCCCATGCCGACGTACTGGGACCCCTGTCCCGGAAAGACGAACGCCACCGGTCGGATGCCGAAGGTGGCGTTCAGCATGAGTGGCGCCGCCGGCTAGGCGACTCCCACCTTCCCCTTGACGTAGTTCCAGGCTTCGCCAACGGCGGTCAGCTTGGTCGCTTCGTCGTCGGAGATCTCCATGCCGTACTCTTCCTCGAAGGCCATGATCAGCTCGACCAGATCGAGCGAGTCGGCACTCAGGTCGTCAGTGAACTTGGCTTCGGGAGTGACCTTGTCCACCTCAACGCCCAGTTGCTCGGCTATGATGCCTCGAAACTTCTCGAAATTGACCTCAGCCATCCCATCCTCCCTGGCGGGGTTTTGCGTCCGTCGAGTTCCGGGTCACGCCGGGCGCGAACCCGAATTCGGCATATACAATAGCCGACTCCCCGCCTTTAGGCAGCCGCCTTCTGAAAACCATAGTCCCGACCGCCACCAATAGTTACGACCGTAACCGGTGCGGAAATGCCGCCATATAATGCAGCGTGTCCTCAGTCTTGCCGGCCAGCGCTGGCGCCCGGGCCGGGACGGTGACCCTCAGCGCCATTGCCGGGATTGGCGTCTACGTTCCCCCGGCTACGGTGGCCAGCGCTCCCCAACCGACCGGCACGGCTGTGCTCGGTGTGTCCGACCGCGTCCAGGGGCGGCAGGGCGAAAGCACCCCCTCCCTG
>DASPZT010000341.1:0-2777 GCA_035636135.1 Candidatus Limnocylindria bacterium
AGCAGCATCAATCTCCCGTGGCCGGGGGGCGGTGATAACTCGCCAGACGACTACTACATCTTCCTGAACGGCATCTACTATTTCACCGGGGGAAACGGCATCGCCATCACCGGCTCCCATGTGTCCAACACGTCCAATGGACTGCCGCACTACGTCAATGGCCTGGGGGCCACCGATCTCCCGCGGGCTCCTGACGGCACCGACGGGGTAGAGTTCATTTTCGACGGTACCAGCTCATTCTCTGCCAGCAACAGCGGCATGCCCGGCGCCACCAACGGGGGAGCCGGTGTCTTCTTCGTGGCCCCCAATTTCGTGCCCAGCGGCAGCGTACACATCGCCTTCTACATCGCGCCCACCAACACGGCAGGCACCGCCTGGACCAACCAGGGCTTCGACGCCAGTACCTCCAACGCCCCGCGTTTCCAGATCTGGGGAACCATGTTCGACGCCTCCGCCGGTGGGGGCTCGGTGTACCTGCGGGCCGTCCAGGTCGGGCCGCACAACCTGAGTCCCACCGACAGCGACTCCAGTGGGCAGTACGAAATCAACGGCGAGTTCATCGGCTTCATCATGACCCTGGACATGGGCAACGTAAGCGGGAACGCGGCCGGAACCACCCCGGGCTGCTCGGGCACGACCACCACCTGGACGAACCGCGGCACCCCCGGGCTCCTGGTCCAGTTCAACATCAACTTTGCCCCCGCCCCGGGCGTGAACTCGGCCCTGGTCAAGTAGGCCGTATCAGCTTCTCCAGCAGGAGGAACAGCCCCAGACCCGCCAGCGCCACCCCAGCCAGCCGCTCCGCGCCCTCCCGCACCGCGTCGCTCAGCCGGCTGCCCAGGCGCAACCCGAGCTGGGTTGCCAGGAACGCCTGCAGTCCGATCAGGAGGAGCACGAGCACGATCGGCAGTTTCAACAGCCCGATGGTGAAGCCGATGGCCAGCTCATCGAGGCTGATGCTCACGCCCAGGCCGATGACGGCCCACCCGTGGGTGCGCGCCAGCAGGCTCGCTCGGCCTACCTCGTCGCTCTCCCCCTTGGGCCAGACCAGGTAGACGCCCAGGGCAATCAGCACCGCGATGGCCACCAGGTCGGCCACACTCCCCAGAGCGGCGCCGGCGGCGAAACCGGCCAGGAACCCGACCAGCGGCATCCCGGCTTCGAACGCACTGAACAGCAAGCTCACTCGAAGCCGCTCCCGGGGGGCCAGCCCGGCGATGCCGAGCGCCGCGGCCACGGCAAACGTATCCAGTCCCAGCGGCAACACGAGGGCTGCCAGCTTCAGGAGCACCGCCATACTCTATAGGCGTGACGGCCCTCGAGATTATCCGCCACAAGCGCGATGGTCTCGCCCATTCCGCCGCCGAGCTTGAATTTCTCGCCCGCGGGGCGGCCACCGGAAGCATCCCGGACTATCAGCTGGCTGCCTGGCTGATGGCGGTGCGCCTGCGCGGCATGGACGAGAGGGAGACCCACGCGCTGACGATGGCCATGGCGCATAGCGGCCGGATGCTCGACCTCTCCAGCATTCCGGGCACGAAGGTCGACAAGCACTCGACCGGCGGGGTGGGCGACAAGGCCACCCTGGTGGTGGCGCCCATGGTCGCTGCGGCGGGGATCCCGGTGGCGAAGCTGTCCGGCCGGGCGCTGGGCCATAGCGGCGGCACGCTCGATAAGCTCGAGGCGATTCCGGGCCTTCGGGTCGACCTGTCGGTGGAGGCCTTCGTCAGCCAGGTGCGGCGCATTGGGATCGCCATCGCCGGCCAGACCGCGGACCTGGCGCCGGCCGACAAGACCCTGTACGCGCTCCGCGATACCACCGCCACCGTGGATTCGGTGCCGCTCATCGCCAGCAGCGTCATGAGCAAGAAGCTGGCGGCGGGGGCGGACGCCATCGTCCTGGACGTGAAGACCGGACGCGGCGCCTTCATCGACACGCAGGCGGAGGGCGAGGCCCTGGCCCGCCTCCTGGTCGCCATCGGCGCCCGGGCCGGCCGGCAGACGGTCGCCTACGTGACCGACATGAGTCAACCGCTCGGTCGCGCGGTGGGCAACGCCCTGGAGATTGCGGAAGCCATCGAGACCCTGGGCGGCGGCGGTCCGGCCGACCTCCGCCAGCTTTCCCTGCGCCTGGGCGCTGAGATGCTCCGCCTGGCCGGAGCGGGTGACGACCTCGCCGCCCACGAGACCCGGCTGGCCGAGGGCCTCAGCGACGGGCGGGCCCTACGCAAATTCGGCGAGCTGATTGAGGCCCAGGGCGGCGATCCTCGCGTGTGCGATGATCCGGGCCGCCTGCCGCGGGCGCCCGTGCAGCAAGCGGTGTCGGCCCCGCGTGACGGCGTGGTGTCGGCGATTGACGCGCTGGAAATCGGCCTGGTGAGCAAGGCGCTGGGCGCTGGGCGCGACCGCAAGGAGGATCCCATCGATGTCTCGGTGGGCATCGTTCTCCATCGAAAGGTCGGGGACGCCGTGCGGGCCGGGGAGGCGCTGGTCACCGTCCACGCCGCGCGGGCAGACCAGTTCGACGCGCTCCGTGGCCGGGTGGCTGCCGCCTTCCAGATCGGCCGCCAGGCCCAGGCACTGCCCCTGATCCTGCGGCGCGTCGCCTAGGGGGTGAATACTTGCGGCCCATGTTGCGGCCCGCCGGCCTGGATGGGCCCAAAGACCCCCCGTAATAGGTCTCGAAACCGGTTTGGCCGATTCTGAACTCGTGCGCAGGACAGCGGCCGGTCAGGTTGCGGTCGAGATGGCGCTCGTCCTGGGCGTGGTGCTGGCCA
>DASPZT010000342.1:0-4636 GCA_035636135.1 Candidatus Limnocylindria bacterium
AAATGCACCGATTGGGCCCTCTGGCAGTACCAGCAGTCGGGTTACGTCCGGACCCTGCGCGGCGCCGGGTACACGCGGCCCATCGTGGTCAACTGCATCGGCTGGTCGTGGGATTGCTCCCAGATCCCGGAGTTCCCACTCGGTGACGCCAACCTGATCTACGGCGCCCACCGGTACGGGGCGGGCGCGACCACCTGGGATGCCTCCCAGGGCGCCGAGGCCGACCGGCTCTGGGGCGACCTGGCGCGATCCGTGCCGGTGATCGTGGATGAGGTCGGCACCCAGAACCCGCCGGTCAGCCCGCTTACCTGGAGCCAGGGATTCCTGGCGTATGTCACCGACTGGGTGCACCATCGAGGCGGCGCCGGCTGCATCGCGTTTGTGGACGCCTGGAGCGATGCCAATACCATGACCGATCCCGCAACCGGGAGGTGGAATCGCTGGGGTCAGACCTTCATCGAGAGCTATGTGAAGCCGGTGTCGCGGACGTAGCCCGAAGCGGGCCTGGCTGGCCGCCCAGCGAATGCCGCCGTCCGCAGGCCGGGCAGCTGCCGTCCGGGAGCAAGCGTCCGCCGCACTCGCAGACATAGCCGACCAGCCGGGCGGGGTTTCCGATGACGAGGCCGAAGTCCGGGACGTCTCTGGTCACCACCGCGCCGGCGCCCACCATGGCAAAGCGCCCGATGGAGACCCCGGGCAGGACCGTGCAGCCGCCCCCAATCGACGCGCCCTCGGCCACGGTCACGCCGCTGACCGTCCAATCGTCCTCTCGTTTGAGTTCGCCGGCCAGAGTGGTGGCTCGCGGCCGCTTGTCATTGAGCAGGCAGGAATGCGGCCCCACAAACACGCCGGACTCCAGGTGGGCGCCCCGAAAAACGGAGACCCGGTTTTCCAGCTTGACCCGGTCGGCGATGACCACGTCCGCGTCGACATACACCCCCTTGGCCAGAATGCAGTCCCGTCCGATCCGCGCGCCAGCCCTGATCTGCGCCTCGTTCCAGACCCGCGTGCCGTCCCCCACCGTGGCCTGCGGGGAAACCTCCGCGGTCGGGTGAATCATGACCTGGTCGGCCATCCTACGCATGCTCCTTTCGCGCCAGCACCATGTAGTGCCATCCCGCCGACCGGATCCAGGGCACGCCCCGTTCGGCCAGCCTCTGGCAGCCCCGCTCCAGCGCGGCCCCCAGCCGGTGGGGCACCACGCGCCGGTGGAAGAGCGTCAGCGGGCCGAACCCGCAGGTCAGGCCGTGGATCTTTCGGAATCCGGCGCCGGCGAGCATCTGGTCGGTATCTCGTCGACGGTCGCCACGAGGCACCCAGGCCACGGGCGGGTCGGGCCTTTTCAGCGCCCGCTTCACGGCGCGCTTGATCGGCGCGAGCAGCGGGTTGCGCAGGGGGTCCAGTCGGTCGACCAGGCAATCGCGGTTGTCGGAGCTCAGGATCAGCCATCCGCCGGGCTTCAGCACCCGCGCCATCTCATTTACCGCCCTGGCGGGCGAGTGCAGCCAGGGAAGCACGCCCAGGGCAATGACCAGCCCGAACGTCGAGTCTGCGAATTCGAGCGCGTGCGTGTCACCCAGGTCGACTTGCAGGTGCTGCTGGACGCCCGCCGCCGCCGCCCGACGCCGGGTCAGGGCGACCATGGCATGCACCGAGTCGACCGCACAGACGGTCATGGGTCGCTGCGCCAGCTCCACCGCCAGGGCGCCGGCGCCACACCCGATCTCCAGTACGGGCACCGTCGGAGCCAGGGAGAGCTGGTCGACCCAGCCCGCGGCGGTGGCATGACGGCGCTGGATGACCGCGCTGAAGACGTCGGCCCCGCCGTAGACGTCATTCCAGAAGTCGGCGTCGGCTTCGAAGAGGCGCTCCACTCGCTGGCCCCACTCCACGGGCGGTGTGGCACTCATGGCCGGCACGCCATCCCTAGCCGGGGGACCCTAGCGCCCACCGGCGCAGCCGTCTCCAGGGCGATCCCGCCCAGTTCGTGAAAGCGGCGTACGAGACGGGATGCAAAGAGCTGGGCCGGGCGAAGCCGGACGCGGTCGGCGATCCAGAGCACGCCGCCGAGCGAGCGGCCCAGGCCGTCGGCCCACGCCGGGAAGTGAACCCAGACGCTTCCCAACAGCCGGTCGACGGGCCGGCTGATCGGGCCGTCCAGGAGCGACTCAACCGGGACCCCGCGCTTGCGCGAAATCCTGACCATGCAACGACCCTCATCGAGGCACTGACGCCGGAACCCGGCCGCGCTGACGGCATGACGATGGTGCGACAGCGCCCGGGATTCGACCACCATGGACAGGCCCAGGTCCGCCAGCCGCAAGCCAAACTCCAGGTCCTGGCTCCGAGGCAGGCGCTCATCGAACCCTCCGACCTGCGCCCACATCTCCCGACGAACGGAGAAGTTGGCCCCCCAGAGGCGAAAGGCAACATCCACAGTGGGATTGGCCGGGCCCCGGGAGCGCCGGCGGGACCGTTCGAAGATCAGCGAGGCGCCCCGTAAGTCCCAGCCGGCGGCCAGCGGATACTCGCCCTGGACGACGACTGCGGCGTCCCGCTCGTGGACCTCCAGGTGGGCCGCCACCAGGTCCGGGGTGGTGATTTGATCGTCGTCCAGAAAGATCAACACTTCGTGATCGGCGAGGCGGGCGGCTGCGTTGCGGGCGGCGCCGCTGCCCTGGCCGTGGAGCCCCGTCCACTTCAGCTCATAGGATGGCTGAAGTCGTCGGAGCATGTCGATGGTGCCGTCGTTCGAACCGTCGTCGCCGACGATGACCTGCAGCCGGTCTACCGCCACCGACTGGCGATCCAGGCTCTGCAGGGTCACCCGCAAGAGTTGAGCGCGGTTGCGAGTGGGAATGCAGATCGAGGCCCGCAGCGGGGGCTCAATCCCCGCGTTCGCATCGGGGCACAACTCGGCCTGCGGTGCCGGGGAGGGCATCTTTCCCAAGAAAAGCAGGCGGGTTTACCACCCGACAATGGGGGGACTCGGAAGGCGAAGTCGGACTGTCCCGATCCCTCCGTGGGACAAACGCCCAGGATGCAACCGCGCGTCGACCGGCGTCATTCGCATCCACCGGCTCGCCATCAGATCGTTACCGGACCGTGGATCGAATCCAGTGGACCGGCTTTGCCACGCATCCGTCATGGAGTGGTCGCCCATTACGGGTTGAGTTACGAGCGAGTTTGCGGTGAACTGACTGTGGGAGGGAACGGGGGTCATGGGACGCTTTGCGTTGATCGCCACGCTGATGCTGACCGTGGCGGCCACCATGTGGCTGATGCCCCCGGGCCAGATTACGCTGCCTGGCACGAACAGCACCTCCGCGGTCGCCCCGCGAGTGTCTGCCAAGGCCGTCCCGCCCCAGGCGAACCGCCCGACAGCCACACCCCCCAGGGGTCGTTCGGCAGCCGCCACCCCGACTCCGGGCGGTGTGACGACCCCAACCCCCGGGAACCCCACGCCCACGCCGACACCAGTGCCGGGCGGGATTCCCACTCCGACGCCAGTGCCGGGCGGGACTCCCACCCCGACGTCGAATCCGACGCCTACACCGACTCCGACGCCGGCCCCCGGACCGACGCCAACGCCGGCCCCCGCGCCGACCCCAACGCCGGGGCCGACTCCAACGCCCAGCGGGGTCTACGTGACGCAGCAATGCACGCTGAGCGCGACGACCGTGGCTCCAGGGCAAACCCTGTCGGCCACCGGCTCGCTCTGGAACAACACGACTACGGCGCTCTCGCTCCTGGAGGTGGTCCTGGCGGGCCGCCCGCCCGGCGGGACGAATGCTGGTGGTCCATTCGACGACTTCGGGCCCGTGTCAGGCGCAATCTCGGTGGGGGCCGGGGCCACGTACACCCTGAGGTCCAGTCGGACCTTTACCACCTCCGATCCCGCAGGCACGTGGCGATGCTTCCTCACCTACCAGACGGCGGACAGCGTCTACCACGATGGTCTCGATACGACCTTCACGGTGTCGTCGCCGGCACCAACACCGACGCCGGGGGCAACCCCAACGCCGGGGCCAACGCCTACGCCGGCACCGACGCCCACACCGGGCCCGACGCCGCCACCCTCGTCAGGCGCCTACCTGGTGGTCAGCAACGGCAACCTGGTCTACAACGGCCGGGTCGTGACGCTGCGCGGGGAGAACTTCAACAACGAGCCGGCCCTGGCATGCTGCGGCGGGCCAAACATCACCAAGATCAACGCCAACAATGCCGACTATGCGCAGGCCAGCACCGTGCTGGGCGAGAACGCCATCCGCTTCGGGATGGACTGGAACTGGTACAACGCCAACCGCACCCAGTTCTACTCGGTCGTCGACCAGCACGTGGCCTGGGCGAAGGCCAATCATCTTTGGATGCTGCCGGTCATCTACGAGGTACCCGGCGCCTCGGCGGGCGGGTACTGCTGCCAGGACCCCTTCTGGAACAGCAGCACCAACCAGCAGACCCTGATCAACTTCTGGATCGACTTCGCTAGCCATTACGCGAACGAGCCGACCATCATCGGCTACGACGTGATCAATGAGCCGGCCCCGCCCTCGCAGTCGGTCTACGACGGCTGGAGCCAGCGTGTCTACAACGCCATCCTGGGCGTCGATACCAACCACCTCGTCAGCTTCGAGGT
>DASPZT010000343.1:0-4997 GCA_035636135.1 Candidatus Limnocylindria bacterium
CGCAATTTCCCACTCACCGAGATCCATCCGCATGCGCTGCACGCCGCGCTGGCGGCGGAGGCCGCGGACCAGCAAGGAAAGTTCTGGGAGATGCACGACCTTCTTTTCCGCCGCCAGAACTTCCTGGAGGACCGCGAGCTCGTGGGTTATGCGCGATTGCTCGAGCTCGACGAAGAGCGGTTCCGCGCCGACTTTGAGGGTGAGGCCGGATTGCCACGGATCGAGGCCGACCTGCGAGCCGGCGAGGGGAACGGCGTGGAGGGAACGCCCGCCATCTTCGTCAACGGCCGTCACCACCGGCAGGACTACGATCCGAAGACGCTGGAGTCCGCACTGAGCTCTCCGGCTGGAGCGTAGCCGGATTCGAATCCCGGCCGTGTCCCCCGCCGCCCATCTGCGGAGCTGAGCCGGCCAGCGTAGGATGGCCGCAGGATCGCTGGCAGCACCGACCGAAGAGGAGGAGGGAGCTATGGCCACCCTGGCGCCTGAGGTTGCCGGAACGGCAATCGACGACTACGACGCGATCACCGCGGTGATGCAGCTGTACATCGATGGATCGGCCAAAGGCGACGCCGCCAAGATGGCCCAATCGTTTCACCCGGACGCTCGCATGTTTGGTGCCCTTGGACCCCAACGCTTCGACGTCCCCATCCAGGAACTGTTCAAGATGGCGGCCGAGATGCCAATGGGCGCCAGCTATCGAGCCTGAGTCACGGCCGTCAACCAAGTCGGCGATGCGGCCGACGTGACGCTCGTCGAGGACGGTTGTTGGGGAACGGTCTCCTTTGTCGATTTCTTCTCACTGGCGCGGACCAACGCCTCGTGGAAGATCGTGAGCAAGACGTTCGCCCACACGGGAGGGACACCGCCCGGCGCTTAACTGAATCAGCGTTTCCCAGGGGAAGGGCTCAGGAGTCTGGCTCCAGACGTCTAAACTGCCGTCGTGGTCAAGCTGGTCTATTGCATTAGCCGCCTGCCCGGCATGTCAGTCGAGGAGTTCTCCCGTTACTGGCACGACGTGCATGGCCCCATCGGGCGTCGCATCCCCGGCCTCCGGCGACTGGTGCAGAGCCATCCAGTAGTCGATCCGGACGACCGGCGGCCAGCCCCCTTCGACGGCATGGCCGAGCTCTGGTTCGATGACCTCGCGGCCCTCCAGGCGGCCCGGCGGTCTGCCGAGTGGCAAGCCTCGACCAACGATGAAGCCAGGTTCATCGATGAAACGCGGACGGCCCTGTTTCTGACTGAGGAGCGTGAAATCCCAGGCTAACCCCTGGGACTCAGAACATCCCTTCCCGGCCGGCGGACCGCCCTACCTTTGAGGGAGCGCCTGAGGTTGATCCCGAGCGAGCGCACGAGCGGGTCCGGCAGCTAATGGTTCGGATGTCGCATGGCAACGCCATCAGTCCGGTGGGTCGATCATCAGGAGGGTACAGTCGGCGCAGGCCACCCACGCACAGTCCGGCTCTCCCGGCAAGTCGATCACCGCGTGGAAGGTGGTGGCAGGCCGCCGCTTGCTCCGGCAACGCCGTCTCTGTCCAGGCGGTCAGCATGTCCAGCGCCGATGCGCCGGACGTCGTCGTCATGGATTACCGGCTTCCGGACGGGACGGGGGCGCAGGCGGGCGAGCAGATCCGCAACCAGCGGCCGCGGCCGCGCCCGGTGTTCGTGAGCGGGGATGAGAGCGAGGACGCGCTCCTTTCCGCCGTTCGGGCGGGGGCGTGCGGATTCCTGCCCAAGTCGCGCGCGTCGGCGGACATGGTGGCGGCCGTCCGGAAGGCCGCCGAAGGGGAGATGCTGATTCCGGCGGCCCAGCTAGGTGGCGTGCTGACCCGCGTCCACCAGCGGGCCCGCGAGGAGGCCGAACGCATCCGGTTGCGATCCCAGTTCACGCCCCGCGAGCGGGAGGTGCTTCTGTTGATGGCGCACGGGCTGGACAACAAGGCCATCGCCCGGGAGCTCGGCCTGACGCTCAGCGTGCGCAATTACGTGCAGGACATCCTGGGAAAGCTCGACGCCCACTCCAAGCTGGAAGCCGTGGTGGCGGCGGCCCGCTACGACCTGCTCGTTACTTGACGGGCGAGACCAGGCCGTGCTCGACGGCAAAGCGGGTGGCTCCGCTGCGACACGTGACGCCCAGCTTGCCGTAGATCGAGCGGAGGTGGGCGTCGATCGTGCGGGGACTCCGGCCGAGACGGTTCGCCACCTCGCGATTGGTCAACCCCGTAGTGACCAGCTTCAGGACGTCTAGCTCGCGCAGGGTCAGGGGATCCAGGACCATCTTGATGACACGCCGAGTACCGATCGCGAAGCTACTGTGCTGTGCGGTGTTAAGCATAGCAGTCAATTTGGGGCGGCGCAACACCAGCCAAGGCTGAGTCGGGCGCCCGCGATGACGTGGTCCGGCGGGCTAGGTCAGCCCGTGCTCCATCGCATATCGGGTGGCGGCGCTCCGGTGGGAAACGTCCAGCTTGCGGAAGATTTCCCGCAGATGGGCGTGAACTGTGCGGCGGCTCAGGAAGAGCTCGTCGGCGATCTGGGCGTTGGTCCACCCTCGGGCCAGCAAGCGCAGCACCTCAACCTGACGCGGGGTCAGATGATCGGCGCCGGTCGCACTTGTACGCTCTAACCGGACAGCCTGCGTTCTGCCGTCCATCGTTATCCCGTGGACCCCACAACTAGTCGCGGAGCCGTGTGCACTAGACTACTTCACTTGACAGCGTGTCACCCGGCGTGGTCCCCTGCATCGGCAGGAGTGCCTATTTCGCCAGCCTAAATCCACCGGCCGAGGGGGAGCCCGAACCGTCGGCAGCAGTGCCTATTTTGCGGCGCCATCCGCAAGGATGTTTGCGGGCGCGCGTCGCGCGAAGAGGTGGGCAGGCGGAAACCGGGCGGGTTGCTGCCGGGTTCGGCCGACGCCCTCGCCCGGCTGCTCGACGCCGCTCGGGGGCTCAGTTCAGCCAGTAACCGACCTGGGGCCCGAAGATGTCCGCGTGCAGCTTGAGCGCCTCGAGGACGGTCACCCCATCGAGCGAGCGGACGTCGTAGGGGCAGAGCATGACGACGGGAAACCGTTTGCAAAGAGCCCCGAGTTGCTGCTCGACCACCAGGTGCTCGGCCACCGATCCGACGCTTTCGAGGTTGGCCAGGATCTCCGCCAGGACGCGAATCGGTCCCGGTCGCCGGCGGGACGCCTCGGTCAGGGCGCGCTCAAACTTGGCGACCTGCTCCGCGGCCGAGCCCGGGCCTTCCGGGAAGATCATTAGCAGGCCAAGGCGGGTCGTATCCGCGACGTCGAGGCCCTCCTCTTGAAGCGCGCCGAAGAAGTGCTCGCGAACCTCGGGGATGGCACGCAGAACCACTGTCTGGCCGGCCCGCAAGCCGTCCCTCAGGAAAGGGAGACCAACCCGGAGCCGGCCCGCGTCCGTCATGTAAAAGCTGGCCAGGTGACTCCCCAGGGGAACGACGACCTCCTGGATGACCATGGTCGAAGCCAGGCCGGTTGCGGTCGCGGCAATGTGCTGAGGCCGACCCGCTTCCAGGAAGCGCCTGAGGTCTTCGGCCCGAAGGCGGCGGGCGCCACGGCGGCCGACCCGGCTGGTTGGCAGAAGGCCACTGTCCGTCCACCGCCGAATGGAGGCCTCGCTGACCTTCAGAAAGGTGGCTGCTTCTCGGGTGGTCAGCAGGCGCTCGCTCGCCGGTGGCTTCTCGGGACGGTTATGAGCGCTCATGCGTAATCCTGCTCAGCGACCCGGCGCTTACTGTAACCCACAGGGGCGGCGGCTGCAAACGTTCCCACCGTGGCCGGTTGGGCCGCCCGGCGGAGACCGGATCGCCTCCGCCACGGCGGAGGGCCAGGGCCGCCCAGCCGATCCGCCCGGGTCGCGAGGGCTCACTCGACCGCAAGCTTGCCCATCATGTAGCCGGCGGCAGCCCCCCACACCAGAGAGCCGATGAATCCCTCTTCGATCTCACGGCGTGAAGGTGGCTTCGCCCCGGATTCGGGCCCAGCTTAGGCGTCGCGCACGTGGGGCAGCCGCGCCTCAACCCTTTGGCCACGCTCAGGGAGCCCGGTCTCCCGGCCCCCTCGCCGCACGGAGCGTTCATGGTTGGACATCATGCGGTGGTTGGACGCCGCGCCGGGCGCCGGACAATCGCCGAGATGTCGAGGTCGCTCGATCCGGGGAGTCCCTCGCCAAAGAGCGCACGGGTCTTTAGGGTCAGCGGCACCGACGCCTGGGCGCGGCCGTAGAGATTGAGAGCCAGGTCGAGGTCCTTGACCAGGTCCCGGACCGCGAACATGGTCGGTTGATGCTGGTCTCGCAGGAAGCCGGCTTCCCGGGCCTTGAGCAACGGCGCATAGCGAGCCAGCGCCCAGAAGACCTGGCCGCCCTCGAGCCCGGCGGCCGTCCCCGCGGCCAGCAACTCGGCTGCGGCGGCGCTGATGATGCCGAGCATGCTGTTGGCGACCAGTTTCAGGCGGGCGGCGCTGCCCAACGCGCCCACGGAGTGGACCTCCCCCAGGCGTTCCAGCACCGGTCGCGCCTGTTCAAGCTCCGCCTGTGAGCCGCCCACCAGCACGGCCAGCGTTCCGCTCTCGACAGCCGGGACGCTGCCCAGCACCGGGGCCTCCAGGAGTCTCACGCCGCGGACGCGTGCCTGCTGCGCGATCTCCTCGATCACATCGGGGCCGCCGGTACTCATCTCCACCAGGAGCTGGCCCGCCGCGTGCTCGACAATGCCGTCGCGGCCCAGGTACACGCTGCGGACCGCGGCCGCGTCGGTCAGGCTGCTCAGGACCACATTGGCCCCGCGGATCGCGTCGGCAGGCGTCGCCGCCACCGGCCCGACCTTCAGACGCTCGGCCTTCTCCCTGGTCCGATCCCAGACCGTTACCGCGAATCCAGAGGCCTGCAGCCGACGGGCGAGAGCGCCGCCCATCCGGCCCGTGCCCAGGACCGCAACCTTGGTGGCTTCCATTTCAGCTCCTCCTGTCC
>DASPZT010000344.1:0-3264 GCA_035636135.1 Candidatus Limnocylindria bacterium
ACGCCCACCTGCTCCCAGTACGGGTACGAGGCCATCCAGAAGTACGGCTGGCGGCGCGGGTGGTGGATGGCGGCCCGGCGAATCGGCCGCTGCCATCCCTTCCATGAAGGCGGGTGGGATCCGGTTCCATGATGCTGGATAGCTCGATCGGGCAGCTCTGGCACCCCGTCTGGAAGGTGTGGTGGACGATATTCGGCGTTCCCATTTCGGCCGGGCTGCACTGGCTCGTCACCGGTCTATCCGGTAACCCGCTGGCCCAGGCGATCGGCCCGTTCGGGATCGCTATCGTCCTCCTCACGGTGGGGATCAAGGTGGTGCTCTCGCCCATCTTCCAGTTCCAGCTGGCCACCTCCCGCCGGATCCAGGCCGAGCAGCGGAAGATCGCGCCCCAGATGGCGGCTCTGCGCAAGAAGTACAAGAAAGACCCCCAGCGCCTCAACCAGGAGACGATGGCGCTGTACCGCGAGCACGGCATCAATCCCTTGTCGCAGATGAGCGGATGCCTGCCGGCCGTGGTCCAGGCTCCCATCCTGATCGCCCTGTACTGGGTGATCTTCGGTGCCCAGAAATCGCTCGGGCTGCACGACCACCACTTCCTGTGGATCCCCAACGTGGCGGCCACTCCATCGTCCGTGTTTGGCCACGCCGCCCTGGCGGTCGCCATCGGCATGCTGATCCTGCCCGTGCTGGCCGGGCTGACGACGTTCGTGCAGACCAAGATGATGACGCCGGCGGGTGGCATGGCGGGACAGGATCCCTCCACGGCGCAGGTCACCCAGACCATGACCCTCTTCATGCCGGTCATGATCGGGTTCTTCGCCATTAACTTTCCGGCGGCGCTGGCCCTCTACTGGGTGGTCAGCAACCTCTTTTCCATCGGCCAGCAATACTTCATTACCGGGTGGGGGTCGCTCACATTGCCTGGAGGGGGACCAAGGACATGACGACGAGCATCGAGACCAGCGGCGCCACGGTCGACGAAGCCATCGAGCGCGCCCTCGAGGAGTTGGAAGAGGCGCGCGAAAACGTGGAAGTCGAAGTCCTGGAGGACGCTCCGCAGGCCCGAGTCCGCGTCACCCTGCGGGAGACCTACGCGGGCAACGCCCGCCTGGCGGTGATGGAGCTGCTCAGCAAGATGGGGATCGTCGCCCAGGTGTACGTGCGCAACGTTGAGGATCCGGTGACGATTGACATTGCCGGCCAGGACCTGGGCGTGCTGATCGGCTGGCGGGGCGAGACCCTGCGCTCGTTTCAGGCCGTGGTCAACCTGATCATCAACGAGGGCCGCACCGACCGGCGGCGGGTGATCGTGGACGTGGAACGCTACCGGCTGCGGCGCGAGGAGACGGTGCGGGAAATGGCCCTCCGGCTCGCTCAACGCGCCCGCCGCAGTGGCGAGCGTGTCCTGATGGATCCCATGCCGGCCTACGAGCGGCGCATCGTGCACGTCACCCTGGACGCCGAGCCCGGGATCCGCACCGAGAGCCAGGGCGAAGAGCCCAACCGGCGGGTCGTGATCTGGCCCGAGGCCGCGGTCGCCGGCCGCCGCCCCACGGACGCACCGCCCGCCGCGGCCCCGGAGGCGACCCCCCGGCGCAGCTTTGCCGACCGGCCCCGGTATGGAGACCGCGCCCGGTCCGGGGAACGCGTTCGCTTCGGCGAACCGCGACCGACCCCGGAGCCGCCGCCTACCGACGAGAGCTAGCCAAGGGCTAGCCCGCCGTCTTCTGGCCCAGGGCCCGGTACAGCGCGGCCGCCACCACGTCCACCGGAAGCCCATCGTCGAGGGCCTCGACCGCATCGCCGATGGCTTGCCCCGATTCCGGTGAGGGGGCCAGCCGGCGCAGCCCAAGCAATTCGGCAGCCAGCTCCTCGGGTCCGCTCCCGGACTCGGTATCCGACTCGTGCCATGCCTCCAATCGGGAGATCGCCTGGGCCAGGCGCCGACCGAATGATGCCGGCTCGCTGAGCTCAGCCAGGTGCCCGGCTAGCATGCTGGCCCAGGGCTCGCGGTCTGAGATGCGGATCTCGATCCGCTCCGCCGTCACCGGGATCACCAGGGCGTGGGGCGCGCCCGGCTTCCAGGGTCGGTGGGCCGCCATCCCGATCGCCAGGCCGGACCCGAACAGGCGCTCGACCAGCGCCAGCGCCCCGGCACCGACCAGGACAAACCCGCGCTCACCGGGGAGCCAGTCAAGAGCAACCACCCCCTCTGGACTGTCATAAACCGACATAGCAGTGGAATCAGTAGTCATGGGTGAGCTTGGGGCAGATTCGGGCGTGGCCAAACTCCTACGATATACTGATTCGGTGCCCCTGAGTTCTCCTCCGTTTCGCCTGGAGACGCTCCAGAACGGGGCCCGGTTGATCACCATCGAACTCAAAGACCGGCCGTCGGTCAGCCTGGCGGTCATGTTCCGGGTGGGTTCCCGCTACGAGTCGGACAAGCTGGCCGGGGTGTCCCACTTCCTGGAACATATGTTCTTTAAGGGCTCCGCCCGTTATGCCGGCGCTAAAGAAATTGCCGAGGCGATCGAGGGGGTGGGCGGGGTGCTGAACGCGGCCACCGACAAGGAGCTGACCATGTACTGGGCCCGTGTCCCCGAGCACCGGGCCGAACTGGCCATCGACGTGGTGGGCGACATGCTCTTCCAGCCCCGGCTGGACCCGACCGAGCTGGAGAAGGAGCGGCTGGTGATCCTGGAGGAGCTGCGCATGTATCTCGACTCTCCCCAGGAACACGTGCACAGCCTCTTTGAGCAGATCATGTGGCCCAACCACCCGCTGGGGCGGGACACCGCCGGCACCGAAGCCTCGGTGCGAGCCCTGACGCGGGACGACCTGATGCGCTACCTGGAGGAGCACTATCTCCTGAAAAACTTAGTCGTCACCATCGCTGGGCCGGTGACGCACGAGCGGGCCATCGAGCTCATCCAGCCGCGTCTCCGGCAGCGCGGAAACGGCGCCGCGCCCCCCGGGTTCCTGGCCTCCAGTCCCAACGGGCACAAGCCGCGGGTGCTGATCAAGACCAAAAAGACCGAGCAGGCGCACATCGCCCTGGGCGTTCATGCTCCCTCGTACATGGACCGCGACCGGCATGTGATCGACATCCTCAACGGGGTGCTGGGGGAAGGCATGAGCTCCCGTCTCTTCCTCGAAGTCCGGGAGAAGCTGGGCCTCGCCTATGACGTCCATTCCTACGTCAACCGGCTCTATGACACGGGGGTGCTCGGGGTGTACGCGGGGACCGATCCGGCCCAGGCG
>DASPZT010000345.1:0-5150 GCA_035636135.1 Candidatus Limnocylindria bacterium
CTCGGCCATGACCTCGCCGGTCGCCGGGTTCACCACGGCCTGGGTTTCCCCGCCGGTCGCATCCGTCCACTGCCCGCCCACAAACATCTGGTAGCGCTTCACTGCGGTGGTGGCCACCTTTTCCCCTCCTGTCGGGATTCCGCCTCAGTTGGGACTATAGCGCGACCGCGAAAGCTGGCCCACAGGACCAGGTCGTAGCCGGCCTTGATCGTGCCGGCCAGGATGAACGGCAGCCCCAGGGAGACCTGCTGGGCAAACCCGGCCAAGACCGGGGCCAGCGGCCGGACGACGTAGCGGGCGGTATTCGTGAACGCGATGGCGGCCGTGCGCTCCTCGCGGTCGACCAGGGCCAGCACGTAGGCCTGCCGGGTGGGCACATCCATCTGGCTCAGAGCGAAGCGGGCGAAGAGCAACGCCAGCGCCAGAGGAAAGGTGGGTGCCAGTGGAATGGCGGCCAGCAGCAGGTTCGACGGCAGATGGGTGAACACCATCGTGTTCAACAACCCGATGCGTCCCGCCAGCCGGGTGGCGGCCGCGAATGACGCCGCCTGGAGCAGACCGACCAGGAAGAAGATCAGCCCAAGCGTTTCCAGCGGGACGCCGAATCGGAGCCGGAACCAGTAGGCGATAAAGCTCTGCACGATGAACCCGCCGGCGAAGGCATCCACGCTGAAGAGGGCAGCCAGGCGCAGCACCGCCGGGCGCGAACTGCCGAGCGGTCGCCCAGAGCGCGCCGCCTTGACCTCCACCCGGTCGGAGAGTGAGGTCGCCAGCCAGGCCCCGGCCAGGCCGACCACCAGGAAGACCAGGAAGAACCGCTGGTCCGCAGGCACCCCGGGCCAGACCCGACGCAGCAGCGCGGGCCCGCCCGCCAGCAGTGCGCCGGTCGAACCGGCCAGCACCGCCACCGTGTTGTAGGTGCCAAAGATGCGTGTCCTCGCGTTTCCAGTCAGGCCGGTCGGCAGCATCACGACTTCCAGCGAAGAGAGCGGACCAGCCTCCACCACGTCCGTCGACAGGGTGCCGGTCAGCGCGGCCAGCAGCAGGAGCCAGATCTGACTGGTCAGCGCAAACACGGTCCCGGCCGCGGCCATCAGCAGGAAGAGCGCCGCGTACAGGCGGCGGCGGCCGATCCGGTCCCCCATCGTCCCGACGACGATGGACATCACGGCGATCCCTGCGATGATCGTGGTCAATAGAAAGCCGACCTGGACGCTCGACCAGCCGCGAGCCTGAAGGGACGCGCCGAGCAGGACGGCGCCGAACCCATAGGCAAAACCCCGCAGCGCCTGGTTGACGAGAATCCGCTTGCTATCGGCCGTCACCATAGTTTGCCGCTATGCGGTCCTCATCTCCCTCTCCCTCCGAGGGAGAGGGCGGGGAGAGGGTGTGCCTTGCCAAGTGGCAGGCAGTCCGCTAAGCTGCCCGCACCGATCAATCGAGGAGGTGATGCCAGATGACCCGTGTGCCCTTGATGGTTGCCACGAATTCGTCGGCCGCCTCCAGAGGTTCCCGCTAGCCGCATCGCGGTCCTCCCGGCGGTTTCGACGGTCGTTTTCCGTCAACCCATTTGGAGGATTTCGCATGCATGGAGTCAGTCGCCTCGCGGACTTGGGCTGGTCGCCCTGGTTCGAGGCACGATTCGCGAACTATGACCAGGAGGGCCGGGTCCCGGGCCGCGTGGTCGCCGGCTTCGGCACGGCGTTTACCGTTGCGACCGAACACGGCGACCTGCGCGCCTCCATCACCGGGCGGCTGAGACACGAGGCGGCCAGCGCCGCGTCCCTGCCGGCCGTGGGAGACTGGGTCGTCCTGAAGGCCCGCGCCATCCAGGCCGTCCTGGAACGGCGCACCTCCCTCTCTCGCAAGGCTGCGTCCGAGGTTGCGGAGCAGCAGGTGATGGTGGCCAACGTCGATCGCGTCTGCATCGTCAGCGCCGTGGTCGACGACTTCAACCCACGCCGGCTCGAACGGTACCTCGCCATCGTCTGGGACGGTGGCGCGTCGCCCGTCATCGTGCTGACCAAGGCTGACCTGGCGCCCTCGATCGATGCGCTGATCGATCAGGTCAGTGGGCTGGCTCCGGGCGTTCCCGTCCTTGCCTGCAGCGCGGTGACCGGCCAGGGCATCGAGACCCTGCGGCAGCAATTCGTCGCCGGCGAGACCGCGGTGCTGGTGGGATCGTCCGGCGTTGGGAAGTCGAGCCTGATCAACCGCCTGATCGGCCAGGGCACGCTGCCGACCAATACCCTGCGCCGCGACGGCCGGGGCCGCCACACCACCACGAACCGTGAGTTGCTCGTCCTGCCTGGCGGCGGGATGCTGATCGATACGCCCGGCCTGCGCGAACTGCAGCTATGGGCCGATCAGGAGAGCCTGGACCAGGTCTTCGACGACGTCCGGCAGCTGGCGACCCGGTGCCGATTCAACGACTGCCGGCACGAGGCGGAACCGGATTGCGCGGTGCGGCAAGCCCTCGCCGATGGGAGCCTCGCCCCGGAGCGCTTCGCCGGCTACCGCAAGCTCGAGCGCGAGGTGCGCTCCCTTGCCGTGCGCGCCGATCACCGGCTCCGGCTCGAGGAGTCAAAGAAATGGCGGGCCATAAACCGGGCCGGCCAGCAGCGAGCGAGGCCGGGCTAGTCCCTAGCTATCATTCCCGGAGGAGGGAGAACCGAATGGACGTCGTCGCGTGGCTGTTGGACTCCGACCCGGCGATCCGCTGGCAAGTGATGCGTGACCTTACGGATGCGCCCGAGGAGCACGTCGCGGCCGAGCGTGCCCGGGTCGCCACCGAGGGCTGGGGCGCACGGTTGCTCGCCCTCCAGCGCCAGCACGGCCAGTGGGATGGCGGCACCCCAACGTTTACCTCCACCGCCGCGGCCAAGTGGTGGCAATCACTGCCACCCGATCGGCAAGGCACCCTCTTCCCCGAATGGACCTCCACCACCTGGAGCTTGGCCCTGTTGCAGACATTCGGTCTTGATCCTGCCAGCGCAGGAGCGCGCCGCGCTGTCCGCCTGATCCGCGAGCACTGCAGATGGGAGCACGACGGCGAGCCCTTCTTCACGGGCGAGGTGGAGCCATGCATCAACGGCCGGACCGTGGCGCTCGGAGCCTACTTCGGCGAGGACGTCCGGGGCATCGTGCACCGGCTCCTTGGTGAGCAGATGAGCGATGGCGGGTGGAACTGCGAGCAGGAGAATGGATCGACGCGGGGGTCATTCCACACCACGATCGACGTGCTGGAAGGCCTGCTGGAATACGAGCGAGCCACGGGGGGCCCACCCGAGGTGCGCGCCGCCCGCCTCCGCGGCGAGGAGTACTTCCTCGAGCGGCGGATGCTTCGTAGGCGGTCGACCGGTGAGGTGATCGACCAGGACCGTAAAACCGGTCGCCCCGCGGCCTGGACGCAGTTCTCCTACCCGACCTACTGGCACTACGACGTGCTCCGAGGTCTCGACTACCTCCGCGCGGCCGGTGCCACTCCGGACGAGAGGGTGGCCGAGGCGGTCGACCTGGTCGAGTCCAAGCGCGATGCGGACGGCCGCTGGCCCCTCGAGAATCCCCATCCCGGCCAGCTGCACTTCGCGCTGGACGAGGGTGAGGGGAGACCGAGCCGGTGGAACACCCTCCGGGCCATGCGCGTGCTCAGGTGGTACGAGCAGACTCCACAATCGGTCTCCTCCGGATCCGGGTCGGCCAGCACGGGGTAGTGCCGGCCGGGGGTCAGGGCCAGACGAGATGGCCGAGGACCATGCCGATCACCACGGCCAAAGCAATCGCGGTCCGCGGATACTGCTGGATCAGGAGCCGCAGGCGGTCGGCCAGCGGCGCGCGACCGCGCGCCAGGGCGACCAGCTCGTTGACCATAAGCGCGAAGATGGCAGCCACGAACAGGGTGGCAATCAGCGAGAGGATGGCTTCCGGCGTGACGTGCATTTAGCGGCCCTCGCGCCGCCGGAGCGCCATGCCCGGCCCGCCCCAGAAGAAATGGCCGAGCACCATGCCGGTCACGATGGCGATGACGAAGGCCCAGCCGGGAAACTCGTGAATCGCGCTGCGAACCGCGTTGGTGATCGGCACGTTGCCAGTGAACAGCGCCCAGGTCTCGTATATCAGGAGCAGCAGGACGGCTCCCACAAACGCGGTCACCAGCAGGGAGGTGACGAAGTCGACGGTTCGCTGCATCTGGGCTGGTAACGAAATCAACCCGCCCAGCTTACGGGACGGGGGCTAGTGCGAAAACGTTTTCTCGCCTGCCCGGATCGGCACCTTGAGCCAGTTTTCCACCGGCGGCAACGGACAGCTGTATTCGGGGTTGTAGGCGCAGTACGGGTTGTAGGCGAGATTGAAGTCGACGCTAACCTGGCCGCTCGCGTCCGGCGGTTCAACCTCCAGATAGCGGCCCGCCGGGTAGGAGTCCTTGCCCGAGGTTGAGTCCCGAAACGGCACGAACAGCTCATGCTGGTCCTCTTGCGCAAAAAGCGTGAGCTGTGCCGGTTGCCCATCAACAGCGAATCGCAGGATCCCAGCGCGGGTGTATACCTGCTCGCTCCCACCAGTGGTCTGCATGGGAACGTCGCCCGCTTCGACGTCCGGATCGAGGCGGCCCTTCACCACCAGTGCCCGATTCTCCGGGTAATAGACCAGGCCCCTGAAGTCCCGGCGCTGTTCAGGGGTCAGCGGTGACTGCGGATCGTGGCCGAAGAAGTCGTCCTTGGCCTTGCGGAAGTCGTCCAGCTCGCTCATCAGCCGGCCACCGGGTGCTTGGTGATCCGATGGATCGCCCGCTCCACCGCCATGCAGCGATCTTCGACGTACTCCAGCCCGGCACCCTCGGCGATGGCCCGGGCCTCCGGTGACGTCAATCCGAGCTGCAGCCAGAGAGCCTTCGCGCCCACCGCGACCGCTTGCCGAGCGACCTCGGCCGCCTCGGCCGACGGCCGGAAAACCTCGACCACCTCGATCGGTTCGGGGATGTCCGCCAGCCGGCGATAGACCTGCTCGCCCAGTAGGGTGTCGGCGAAGGGGTTGACCGGAATGATGCGGAAGCCGGCCGCCTGCAGGGTCCGGGGCACGCTGTGCGCGCTCTTGCCGGGGTCGCGGGATAGGCCCACGACCGCGATGGTGTTGTAGCGTTCCAGGATTTC
>DASPZT010000346.1:0-7439 GCA_035636135.1 Candidatus Limnocylindria bacterium
CCCCGCATCCCAATCTGCTTCGTTCGTCCGACGGCCCCGGGCTCCCGGGGCGTCGTCTCCTGCGCGCGCTCGGTCACGCATCGACGGATGCGCTCCCTCGCGTGCTCCTCGCCTCCTCAAGCCCGGATCCACCGAATCGAGCTCGCATCTCGGGCGCGGATGCGGCCGATCCGGGCGTCGTCTCCTGCGCGCGCTCAGTCACGCATCGACGGATGCGCTCCTTCGCGTGCTCGTCGCCTCCTTCGGCTCGACACGCCCCGCATCCCGATCTGCTTCGCCCGACCGGTAGATCCGGGCTTCGTTCGGCACGCCCCGCATCCCAATCTACGTCGTCCGATCGGTGGATCCGGGCTAAGCCTAAGCCCCCAGATTCAGCGGAGGGACGGTGACCCGTAGGCGCCGTCCCTCGCGAGTACCCTTGACCCGGCGATGACCCTGGTCCTGGAGGCGGCGGTGCTCGGCATCCTGACGGGCGGCGTCTACGCCTTGATGGCATCGGGCCTGACGCTGATTTTCGGCGTGATGCGCATCATCAACGTCGGTCAGGGCGCGCTCGTCATCCTGGGCGCGTACCTGAGCTTTGTCCTCTTCCGCACCTGGCACGTGGATCCCTTTCTCAGCCTGATCGTGACCATGCCGGTCATGTTCGCCCTGGGCGTCGTGCTGCAGCTTATCTTCATCCGCCCGCTCACCACCGACCGGGAAGCGCTCTCGGTGCTGGTGACGTATGCCATCGCGCTGGGGATCGAGGGGATTCTCGGGTACATCTTTTCGACCAATTACGTCCAGCTGCGGGCCTGGTATGAAACGGCGAGCTTTGCCATCGTCGACTTTCACATCACCTATGTCTACGTCTTCGGCTTCCTGCTCTGCCTGGCCATCTTGGGCGCGCTCTTCTTGATGCTGTACCGCACCACGTTCGGTGCCGCCATTCGCGCCACCATGCTGAACCGCACCGCGGCGCAGCTCATTGGAATCGACGTCGACCGCGTGGCCGCCCTTGCCTTCGGGATCGGCATGGCCACCGCGGCGGCGGGCGGGGTGGTCTTCGGGATCACGAATGCTTTCAACCCGGGCAGCCACTACGACCTGATCTCGCGACTGCTGACCATCATCGTGCTGGGCGGGCTGGGCAGCCTGCGCGGAGCGGTCATCGCCGCCCTCATCATGCTGGTGACCGAGGACATCACCGCGGTCGTCGTGTCGCCGGTCTGGGCGAGCTTCGCCTTCTTCGTCATCCTGGTGGCCGTCCTGATCGTGCGGCCGCAGGGGCTGTTCGGCCTCCGGGTCCGGGACCGGATATGAACACGGTGCTCAGGTTGCCGGCGCTCAAGCCAGCCGGTCTGGGGCTGGCGCTGGCCGCGGCGCTGGCGGTGCCCCTGATTTCCGATCCAGGGACGGCGAGCATGGCGGTCTTCATCACCATGTACGTCGGGCTGGCCACCGCCTGGAACATCATGGGCGGCTACACGGGCTACATCTCGCTTGGCCATGCGGCCTTCTTCGGCTTCGGCGCCTACACGCTCGGGCTTTTCCTGGTGCACCTGGGCATCCCGGCGGGCTATCAGCCCTTCCTGCTGGTTCCGGTCGCCGGGGTGCTGACCGCGCTGCTGGCCGCATTGATCGGCTGGATCGCGCTGCGCACCCGGGCGGCGACCTTCGTGATCGTGACCATCGCTTTCATGTTCATGCTCCAGCTGCTGGCCGAGAACCTGGTGAACCTGACCGGCGGCGGCGCCGGGCTGGGACTGCCGGTGCCCAGCTGGGGCGGGGACTTCTTCGCCATCCCCTTCTACTACGCCATGCTGGCGCTGGCCATCCTGGGGGTCACGGTCTCCTGGGTGATCCGGCGATCGAAGTTCGGTCTGGGCCTGCTGGCGATCCGCGACGACGAGGACAAGGCCCTCGCCGTTGGGGTTCCGACCCGGGCGTTCAAGCTGGCGGCGTTCGTGATCAGCGCCGCGTTGGTGGGGATGATCGGCGGCGTCTACGGCTACTTCATCACCTACATCTATCCGCAATTCGTGGTCGATCCGCTGATCGGGATCTCGATGGTGCTCATGGTCTTCTTTGGCGGCCTGGGCACGCTGAGCGGACCGGTGCTGGGGGCGATCATCCTGGAGTGGTCGCAGCTGCAGTTCGCCTACCACTTTGGCGCCAGCCGCCTCTACCTCATCTTCTATGCCGCCGTCTTCTTGCTGGTCATCCGCTTCCTGCCTAAAGGCGTCGTGCCATCGCTCGCCGACCTCGTGGCCCGACGCCGCCACGGCCGCGCCGCCGGACCGCCGGGGCCCGCCAGCGACTCCGCTGAGCCGCCCACACGGGTCCGGCCCGGGCTCGCCTCGCCATGAGCCTGCTCGAGATCGCAAACCTGGGTAAGCGCTTCGGCGGCGTGGTGGCGGTAGATAATTGCTCGCTGTCCGTCGCGACCGGCAGCATCACCGGCCTGATCGGTCCGAACGGCTCGGGCAAGACCACGGTCTTCAACCTGGTCACCGGCTTCATTCCGCGGGACCGTGGCGACGTGGTGTTCAAAGCGCAGTCGATCGCGGGGCTCCCGCCGGACCAGATCTACGGCCTGGGCATCGGGCGCACCTTCCAGCTGGCCCGCATTTTTCCCCGGCTGACCACCCTGGAGAACATGCTGGTGCCGGTCCGCCGCGCCGGGTGGCGGGCCCTGCTGTCCCAACGGCAGTGGAGCCACGAGCAGGACCGGGCGATGGACATGCTCGAATCCATGGACATCAGCCAGGTCGCCGGCACGCTGGGCGGCGCGCTGTCGTACGGCCAGCGCAAGCTGCTGGAGCTGGCCGCGGTGATGATGGCGAGGCCGGAGCTGGTGCTGCTGGACGAGCCCGCCGGCGGCGTCAACCCGGTGGTGCTGGAACGGATCGCCGACCACATCCGGCAGCTCAACGGGCAGGGCGTCACCTTTCTGCTGGTCGAGCACAACATGGGCTTCGTGATGAAGCTCTGCGACGAGGTCGTCGTCCTGCACCAGGGCCGGGTGATCGCCAGCGGCAATCCCCGCGACGTGCGGGCCAATCCGGCCGTCCTGGACGCGTACCTGGGAGCCTGAGGTGGCCGCCCTGCTCGAGCTGGAAGGCGTGACGGCCGGCTATGGAGGCGGCGACATCCTGCACGAACTCACCCTCGCGGTGGGGGAAGGCGGCATCACCTGTATCGTCGGGCCCAACGGCGCCGGCAAGTCGACGGTGCTGCGGGTGGTCAGCGGCCTGCTTCGACCGCGGCTCGGCAGCGTTCGCTTTCGCGGCGCGTCGATCGTTGGCCAGAGCCCCCGCGCCATCCTGCACCGCGGCATCGTCCAGGTTCCCCAGGAGCGAAGCCTCTTTTCGACCATGAGTGTCTGGGAAAACGTGCGCATGGGCGCTTACACGGTCCACGATCGGGCCCTGGTGGCGCGCCGCCTCCACGAGGTCTGCGAGACCTTTCCGATCATTCGCGAGCGTCGCCATGAGCCGGCCGCCTCGCTGTCCGGCGGGCAGCAGAAGATCGTCGAGTTCGCCCGGGCGCTGATGCTCGACCCGGCGCTCGTCGTGCTCGACGAACCGTCCATGGGCCTCGATCCGAAGACGCGCACGGTCGTCTTTGAGACGATTCGCGCCCTGAACCAGGCGGGGCGGACGATCTTGCTGGTGGAGCAAAACGCGCGGTCGGGGCTTGGCCTGGCCAGTCATGGGGTGGTGCTCGAAAGCGGCCGCATCCGGCTGGAGGGGCCGGGCTCGGCCTTGCTCGACAACCCCGAGATCGGCCGCCTGTACCTGGGGGCCACCGGATGAGCCAGTGGGACATCGTCGTGGCTGGCGCCGGCCACAACAGTTTGCTGACCGCGGCCTACGCGGCGCGGGCCGGGTTCAAGGTGCTGGTGCTGGAAGGGTCGCCGCGGATCGGCGGCGACACCACCTGCGAGGAGCTGACCGTGCCGGGTTTCATCCACGATCCCTGCGCCACGGCCCACAACCTCATCCAGAGCAATCCGCTGATGCGCAACGATGAATTGCATCTGGACCGGTACGGACTGCGGTACCTCGCTCCCGACCCGGTCTTCACCATGCCCTTTCGCGACGGGCGGAGCATCACGATGTGGCGCGACCTGGATCGCACCTGGGCGGAGCTGGCCAGGTTCTCGCCGGCCGACGCCGAAGCCTATCGGCAACTGCTCGTCGACTGGCAGGCGATGGCGCCCATCGTCAACGAGGAGCGCGAGAATCCGCCGCGGCCGCCGCAAGAGGTCGCCGCCCGGACGCGGGCCGGCGCCATGGGGGACCGCATGCTCGCGACTCGCCGGGCCAGCGCCCTCGACGTCATCACCGAACGCTTCCAGGACGACCAGGTGCGCGCGTTCTTTGCCTGGATCGCGTTCATGACCCTGCACCCGCTGGACGAGCCGGAGACCGGGCTGCTGGCGTTTTCCCTGGTCGCCGGCCGGCAGCGGTTCAGCTGGATCCTGCCGGAGGGTGGCTCGATCCGGCTGCCGCTGGCCCTGGCCCGGATCATCGAGGAGAACGGGGGAACCATCCTGACGGACAAGCCGGTGACCCGCATCGTGGTCGAAGGCGGGCGCGCCACCGGCGTGGTGACGGTTGATGGGTCGGCCTATCGCGCGACCCACGCCGTCGTTTCCAGCATCCACATCCGGCACCTGCCTGGCATCGTCGGCGAGGAGAACCTGCCGGCCGAGTATCGGGCCGGCATCGCCCGCTGGCAACCGAGCCTGACCATGTTCGCCAGCCACTACGCCCTGAGCGAGGCGCCGCGCTTTCGGACCGAGTCGGGGCCGCTGGAGAGCGTGACCATGGGCGGAATGGAGTCGCTGGCCTCGCTGGGCCGCATGGTGGCGGCGTTCCGGTCCGGGCGGGTCGATCTCGACGATCCGGTGTTGCTGGCCATCACGCCGACCGTGATCGATCCAACCCGGGCGCCGGCGGGGAAGCACACCTTCAAGCTGATCAGCTTTCTTCCGTACGAGCTGGCGGAAGGGCCGGAGCACTGGGACCAGCTCAAGGGCGAGGTGGCAGCCCGCCTGTTCGAGCAGGTCGCCCGCCTCACCACCAATCTGTCGGAGCGGATCGTCCTGGGGCGGCAGGTCAGCAGTCCGCTAGACCTGGAGCGGCGGAACCCGGCGAACTGGCGCGGCTCGTGCCACGGCGGCGCCAGCACGCCCCAGCAGAGCGGCTACTTCCGGCCAGTCGAGGGCTGGTCGTCGTATCGGACGCCCGTAGCCGCGCTCTACCAGACGGGAGCCTGCACGCATCCCGGCGGCTCGGTGTCGGGTCTCCCGGGACGGAACTGCGCCAGCGTGCTGCTCAGCGACCTGGGCTCCAGCCTGGAAGACGCCATTCACCCTCGGGCGGCGGTGCCGTGATGGACGCGGAGACGATCAATCGGGTGCAGGTGGCCGCCCACCATTGGCGGCCGCGCTTTACAGCGAACGGGATCGATGTCAACGACTTCGACGAGACCGTGGCCAGGACCACGGAGTGGGCTGAGTGGGGTCCCAATTGGAGAGCCACGGGCGCCGTCCACGAAGCGCTCGGTCACGAGGCGCTGGAGCGCGGCCGCACCTTGTCGGCCACGCGCGCCTTTCAGGCCGCCGCCTGGTGCTATCACCTGGGGAAGTTCCTCTGGTTCGAAGACCGGCAGCTCCATAACGAGCTTCGCGACCGTTCGGTGTCCGTCTATCGGCGGGCTCTGCCGTATCTCCATCCGCCCGGAGAGCGGCTGGAGATTCCGTTTGAGGGCCACGTCATCCCCAGTCACCTGCGCCGTCCCCGCGAAACGCGGCGACCGGCCCTGGTCCTGCTCGTACCGGGGCTCGACTCATCGAAGGAGGAGCTGTTTGCGATCGAGGAGGAGTTCCTGTGGCGCGGGATAGCAACCCTGACTATTGATGGCCCTGGCCAGTCCGAGAACTCCGTCCTCTTCGCGATCCGACCCAACTGGGAAACCGTGGTGACGCCCTTGATTGACCATCTCGAGCAACAGGACCTGGGGGTGGACCTTCGACGGATCGGGCTGATGGGGATCAGCATGGGGGCCATTTACGGCCCGCGGGCGGCGGCGTACGAAAAGCGGGTTCGGGCGGTGGTCGGGCTGGCCGGCCCATATAACCTTGGGGACTGCTGGGATGCGCTGAACCCCCTCACCAAAGGCGGGTATGTGTTCTACACGAAGTCCGCCGACGAGGCGGAGGCCAAGCGCAAGGCGCATACGCTGAACCTGGAGGGGATCCTCGACAAGGTGACGCAGCCGCTGCTGGTCATCCACGGAGCCCGTGACCGGCTCTTTCCGCCCGCCCAGGCCGAGCGGATCGCCCGCGAGGCGCCCAACGCCACCCTGGTGATGTACCCGGATGGCAACCACGTCTGCAACAACATTCCCTACAAGTACCGGCCGCTGATGGCGGACTGGCTGAAGGAGCGCCTCACTTAAGCCGGCGCTGACTGGGCTGCCCACCAGCGATCTGGATCGTTAGTGGTATTGACAACTAAGCCCACCTGTGCTTAGATTGCCCGGTCGCCCCGTAAAGAGGGCTATACCACTAGGAAAGGGAAGGGTCGTTGGGAAAGCAAGACGAGGCCCGCGAGCGGGTCCTCGACCTGATCGAGGCGCTGGCCATCGGCCAGGCCATCCCGTCCGAGCGGCTGCTCAGCCAGGAGCTGGGGGTCTCCCGCCTGACGGTCCGGGCCGCTATCGACCAGCTGGTCCGGGATGGCCAGCTGAGCCGCCGGCACGGGGCCGGCACCTTTGTCACCGAGCCCAAGATTGCGCAGCCCCTCACCCTCACGTCGTTCACCGAGGACATGCGCCGGCGGGGGATGGTTCCTGGCAGCCGCACGGTGGACCTGACCGTCACCAGCGCGGGGGCCCGCCTGGCCCGGCGACTGCAGGTTTCGCCCGAAGAGCGCATCGTCAGGGTGACTCGCCTGCGCCTCGCCGACGGCGAAACTATGGCCCTCGAGGTGCTGCATGTCCCCGAGGCCCTCATTCCGGGTCTGTCGAAAACGGACCTCGAGAACCACTCCTTCTACGCCCTGCTGGAGGAGCGCTACGGGATCGTGATCGGCTCGGGCACCCAGACGATCGAGCCGACCGTGACGAACGAGGAGGAGTCGGCCTTGCTGAGGGTGCCCCTGCACTCGCCGGCCTTTCTCTTCGAGCGTACCACCGTCGCGGAATCCGGCCGGACGGTCGAGTTCGTCCGCTCCATCTATCGCGGCGACCGGTACCGGCTGGTGACGGAGCTGCTGCCCTCGCGAAGCCGCAACGGGCGGGCCATCACCAGTGCCCGGCGCGGACAACCACTCCGGGCCGGGGCGACCACGCTGGAGACACCGATCTGAAGGAAGGGAGTACGGGGAAGGGAGGGTGATGACCAACGCGGAACACGGGACCAACTCGACGTCCGGGCGCCGACT
>DASPZT010000347.1:0-3231 GCA_035636135.1 Candidatus Limnocylindria bacterium
CTCCCCGAGATATGCGGCGCTCACTCCAGGAAGGTGGGCCCTGCTGAGCCATCCAGAGATCGCGTCTCCCAGTGGGATGCCACTGTGTCCGTCGTTGAACGCGAGATTGAGAGGGGTAGACATCAACGAAGCGATGGCGAAGCAGGCCAGCCACAGCGCGAGCCACCCCGTGGCGCGATTGCGAAACTTCAGGCGCGCCCAGAGTCCGGCCGCGAATCCGATGGCGACGGAGACCACCGCATAGGACGAGGCGATCGGCTCGATGGTGTTCGAGCTCACCAGGTTGCTGATGAAGCCGACGCTGCCACCTACCCAGGGCCCGGCAATCACGGCGCACAGGATGGTGCCTATCGAATCGAGAAAGAGGGGCAGCTTGAGCCAGACGGCGACCGCGTGGCCGGCAAAGTTGATCCCGATGCAGGCGGGGATCAAGAGAAGCCCGCTGGAGTCCGTTCGGATGCGCAGCGTGCCCGCCCAGCCTTCGGGGGCCAGCGTCGACAGCGTCCGCTGGACTGGTCCCCGCAGCAGGAGAACGAACAGAACGACCAGTGCCAGGGCGAGGCCGGCGAGCAAGCCGTTGTGCTCCCCGGCGTGAATCAGCGCCAGAATCGGGCGCCCGAAGGCGGCGCCGAGACCGACGAAGGCGGCGACGTAGACCACGGCCGCCGGCACCAGCCCGGCGAGGAAAACCTGCCGGGGCATCCGGCTCACGCCCGCGACTCGCGTGGTTTCCACTCGCAGTCCGGGGATGAGGCGAGCCGTAAAGACGCCGCGCCAGCCACTCCGCTGAAGCAGACCGGCTGCCCGCTTGAGGGGCGTGCCGGCACGCAGCCGCGCTGCCACCCGCATCAGGCGTTCCCACCCAACCAGGGCAAAGATCTCGCGACCCATGACCGCCCCGGCCACGGTGGCGACGAAGGTGGCCAGCACGAGGGTCACCGGATCGACGCGGCCGCCGGCGATGGCGATGCCCCCGATGGCGAGCAGGATGTCTCCGGGCGCGAACGGAATCGGGACTCCGGCCTCCTCGACGAACATGAAACCAGCCAGGACGGCGGCCAGGCCGATCCCCTGCAGACCCTCAATCCATCCGACCGGATTCATCGACCTATTCTCCCGAATGCCAGAATTGATGGCAGCCGTGACGCTCGGGAGAATCGGGATCTGGACGACCGCGCTGGATTTCCAGCCGGCCGCCCAGGCGCAACAGGCCGCCGCGCAGCTGGAGGCGCTGGGCTATGGCGCCATCTGGATCGGCGAGTCCGTGCGCCGGGAGGTGTTTGCCAACGCCGCCATCCTGCTCTCGGGCACCAGGCGGATCGTGATCGCCAGTGGCATCGCCAACATTTACGCCCGCGATCCGTGGACCATGGCCGCCGGCCAGAAGACCCTGGCCGAAGCCTTTCCGGATCGATTCCTGCTGGGCCTGGGCGTCAGCCACGCCGCTTCGGTTGAGAGCCGCGGCCATCAGTACGGCAAGCCGGTCGAAACCATGCGGGCCTATCTCGATGCCATGGACAAGGCGCCGTTCCAGGCGGCCCCGCCAAAGGACGAACCGCGGCGGGTGCTGGCCGCGCTGGGGCCGCGGATGCTGGCCCTCGCCAGAGACGGCAGCTGGGGCGCCCACCCATACTTCGTCCCCGTTGAGCACACCAGGCGGGCTCGCGAGATTCTCGGCCGGGATCGATTGCTCGCCGCAGAGCAGGCCGTCGTGCTCGAAACGGATCCAGACCGGGCACGGAGCATCGCCCGCGGGCACACCAAGAGCTACCTCGCGTTGCCGAACTACGCCAACAACCTGCGGCGGCTCGGGTATTCGGAGGGTGACCTGGCGGAGGCCGGCAGCGACCGGCTGGTCGATGACGTGGTTGCCTGGGGAGACCCGGGCGCCATCGCGCGGCGGGTGGACGAGCATCGCGGGGCGGGAGCGGATCACGTCTGCATCCAGGTCCTGAGCGAGGATCGTCGGGCCCTGCCCATGGCCCAGTGGCGAGCCTTGGCCGACGCCTTGCTGACCCGCGCCTCGCCTTAGCCTTTCACCCCCTCCTGCACGATCGGCTGGGCGAGCAGCCACAGGCTCGACATGGTGTAGCCGACCATGGCCGCGATCCAGGGCCACTCCGCCCGCCGGCGCTGGGCCTCCGTCCTGGCCGTTCGGCCGAGATAGCCATGGGCGAGGATGACGGCGATGATGTGCACCGTGATGATCAGGGCGATCTGGAAGTACCAGATGAACGCCGTGGGGACCAGGTTGCGGTTCACCTCGTAGTTCGCGGTCCCGAACAGGTTGAGCCCGGTGCCCAGCGGATCGGAGACCTGGTGGATCAACAACTGGCCATTGATGGCGAGGTACCCGAAGTTGTGGGCCACCAGGTAGCCAAGGGCAATCGGGACCAATGAGGGGACCAGGCCCGCGACGACCGAGATCAACGGCGCATCGAGGTGACCGGCCGCCCGCACGGCGGCGGCGAATCCCGTGAACAGGCCCCCGATCACGGCGATCAGTCCGATGAAGACCACTAACTCGACGATGGCGTAGCCCCAATGAAATTGCCCAGCAGCGGGACGCACACCGCCGGGCAGTGAGCCTGCGAAGCTCTTCCACGCGGGTGTGGCCAGCAGGCCGTCGAAGCTGACCGAGACCAGCAGCAGCAAGACGAAGATCAGGCGGCTGAGGCTGGGGGTGAACGGTCGCTCCAGGCCGCCGAAGAAGCCGCGCCGGCCGGGGGCCCCGAACCGGAACCAGCCCAGCCGGCCCCAGGTGGCGAACAGCACCGAGAAGACCTCGCCGTGTCCCAGCCACGTGTCGGCGCCGAAGATGGCCGCCATGGTGGCGGTGAGGACAGCGTATCCGAGCATGATCAGGGCCGTGTTGGCCGGCGTGGTCGTCACCGCGTTGAAGACCAGCTCGCCGCAGGCGAAGAGAAAGAACAGCACGGTGGCGGGCCAGTATCCCGAGGCCTCCGGATATTTGAGGCGCGCACGCGGGCCGGCGATCCTGGCGATCAGGTTCAGTGGACTGAGGGAGGGCCAGTAGTTCCCGATGACGGCGATGCTGATCGGCACCGCGATCCAGAAGACGAGCCAGAACATGGTCGGCAGGATGTTGTCGGGAACGCTCTGCGAGCCGAAGAGGCCGGCCGCCGCCAGGAGCAACCCCACGATCAGGGTGGCCACCTGCGGCCACGCGGGCGTGACCGGCGGGGCGGGCACGTCCTCGCCGGCGGCCAC